>DBOA01000151.1 GCA_002299195.1 Sphingomonadales bacterium UBA658 | reverse complement strand
ATGCGGCCTTTTTGGTGCTCGGTCGGATAGCCAAGCAATTCGTCCATTTGCGGCCATAGGCGCTGCTCTTCGTCAAACAACGGGCTCGAATAATGCGATGCACCGCCGCCATTACGTCCGGAGGCTTCCCAACCGACGATGAACTTGTCGAGTACTGTGACCTTGACCCCCGAACGCGCGAGCCACCAGCCCGCACTCAGGCCCGTAACGCCGCCGCCGACGATGACAACTTCCGAACCGCTCATGTGTACATCCCCGTGTAAAGCATCTGGCGATGCTCATCCTGATAAGGCGTGTTGATATCCTCAACCGGCACCCACTGGGTAGGGATGCCAAACCAGACATCCCATGCAGCGTCCATTTCTGCGGGCTCATCCCATTCAGCAAGGATTTTGAGCGGCAGCGGACGCACCGGCGCACGGTGGCTGGCGAGCGGGATTGAGCCAAATGGCTTGTCCGCCTCAATCGCCAGCAGCATTGCAACTTGATCGCGGCAACGGCGACCTTGGCACACGCCCATGCCCGCGCGCGTCAAACGCTTGATCTGGTCCGGATTGGCCGGACCGTCCTGAAGCAAAGTGTCGAGCGAACGGGCGCACATTGGCGCCGGGCGCGACAGGTAATTCGGGGGCTGTACGCCAATCAAATCGGCGCGCGTGACTTCCTCGCACTGGCAAATGATCGTGTCATCGGCGCTGATGTCCGATAGCGCACGCATCCAGTCCATACGATAGGCGATATGGTCGAAACCGCTATCCGCCAGCCCCGCACAATCGCCCACGGCCGTGACCGAAGGCTCGCCGGCCGGAATGTATCCGCCCCGCGTGGCGTTCAGCGCGCGCGGACCGTGCATCGCATCCACCAGTTCGATCGACGGGATCAGGCCAATAGCGACGCAGATCGTGTCACAGGCGATCACGTCTCCGGTTGATAGCGTTGCGCTTTCAATGCCGTTGATGCCGCCTGTTGCCGATGTAATGGTCTGTCCACAATGGATGGCGATGCCAGCGGCTGCGACCTGGGCGACCAGTTCGGCATTCCCTTGCGGTGCATCGCGGACTTCAATCAGGCCAACCACGTCGATACCGCGCGCCTGCGCCAGCAGTGCGGTTTCGAGCGCGAGATCATGCGAGCCCAAGACCAAAATGCGTTGTCCGGCAAATGCCTCATAACGGGTAAGCAGCATTTGAAGCGCCGCCGCGCCCATGACGCCGGGCTGGTTCCACCCGGGGAAAGACATCGCCAAATCGCGCGCGCCGGTCGCGAGGACAATTTTATCAAAACTGACCAACCATGACCGTTCGGAATCGGCGAGGCCGACAACTTGCTGCGGCAGGCTGGCAACGCCGGGACCATTGCGGTAAACGCCCCATGCCGTTGTGCCGAGCAACAATTCGGCGCCGGCATCCATTGCGGTTTCAAGCGCGGGCATGCTCATGAAGATAGCCTCAAGCATGCGTTCTGTATTCTGGGTCGCTGCGGTCATCCGCCCGCCAAAATATAGCGGTATGTCATTGCCCATCAAAGCGCCCGAAACGGGGTTTTCATCAACCAGCAGTACTTTTGCTCCGGCTTTCGCCGCGTCGATCGCCGCAGCAACTCCGCTTGGCCCCGCGCCAACGACAACAATATCATAATGCGTTTCAGGAGCGCTGCGCGTTCCATTAATCGCGCATATATCGGTTCCGGTAAAATTCAGTTCCATTACACCGCCTCCAGCGCTTGGCGCAAATCGCCTATTAAATCGTCAACATGTTCCAGCCCGACAGACAGTCGGATTGTGCCATCGGTAATACCGCCTGCCAACCGCTGGGCGGGGGGGACCGCATAATGCGTGGTACTCGCCGAATGGCAGATTAAAGTTTCCGAACCGCCCAGACTGACCGCTACCTTAAGCAGCTTTAATTGGTCAAGCATACGGAAGGCCTCTGCCTCACCGCCGTGTAGGTGGAACGAGAATGTCGAACCGGCTGCCTTGCACTGCCGATCATAAACCGCGCGAGGACGTGTGCCGGGTTCAAGGAAACCCAAATAGGTCACACCCGCGACCTTGGGATGATCGCGCAGAAATTCGGCAACACCGCGCGCGTTTTGCATCGCACGCTCGGTGCGCACAGCGACCGATTCCAATGAACGCAGGACAAGCCATGACGTGTAGGGATCAAGGTGATTGCCCCACGTCGTGCGTTGCATGCGCAGATGGTCGATCAATTCCTTGCGACCCGAAATCCCGCCTGCCAGCAGATCGCTATGCCCACCGCAATATTTTGTCAGCGAGGTCATGCATAGGTCGACACCATGTTCAATGGGTCGCTGCGCAAATGGCCCGAGCAAAGTGTTGTCGACCACCACCAGCGGCCGATGTCCTTGCTTGGCACCGACTTCGTCCGCAATCCGTACCATCAGATCAAGATCAACCACGGCTGCCGTCGGGTTAGCGGGTGTCTCGGCGATGATAAGTTTCAACGAGCCCTTAGCCATCGCTTCATCAGCCGCTTTGCGGACATCGGTTTCGTCTGTGCCATCGGTATAGGCGGCGACATGCGATCCGAATTGCGGCATGATGCTGTTGTAGAGCATATCGACGCCGCCATAGATCGGGCGGCCATGCAGCACGCTGTCGCCGGGGCGGACATAGGCCAGCGCAATGCTTGAATGCGCGGCCATGCCGCTGGAATATGCAACCGCTTCC
Source organism: Sphingomonadales bacterium UBA658 (assembly GCA_002299195.1). GTDB lineage: Bacteria > Pseudomonadota > Alphaproteobacteria > Sphingomonadales > Sphingomonadaceae > Sphingorhabdus_B. Next base: position 3,196 of record DBOA01000151.1, on the reverse strand, counting down.
TCTGCGCCATCGATTGCCGCGAGGCGTTTTTCGAGGAAGTCCAAGCCTGGATGCCCCAACCGCGAATAAATGTGGTTGGTTTCCCCCACCAGCGGCCCCGTGCCGTCAAAATATGCTTCGTGCACGTCCTTGGCATGTTGCGCCGAGGGATAGACAAAGGTGGATGTCATGAAGATCGGTGGCTTGACCGATCCCATGCCCATTTCCGGGTCATAACCAAATGCGACTGCCAGCGTTTCGGGGCGCAACCCCTTGATGTTATCCTTTGCCATGGGTTGCAATATAATCACGAGCCTTGTCGCAATAATAGTCGGTAAAACGCAACGCGAGCATTTCGGCTTCTTGCGAATAGGGGCCTGGGGTGTAGCCGGGGCTGTTCACACCCAATTGATTGTTTTCGGCCAGCATCTTGTCTTCCAAATTTGTCATGGTCCACAACGATATGAGCTTTTCGACATCATAATCGACACCTTCGACGGCATCTTTATGCACATACCATTTGCCGGTGACATGGGTTTCATTGGGGCCGACAGGCATAGCGCTGAACATGAAAACATGGTCCGCAGTGCAATGGACAAAACAGTGCGGGTCAACCGCCCAGCGCATGGAGCCGATATCGCCTTCATTGGCGTCGCACATCAGCTTTTGGGACAGGTGCTTCCCGTCGCCCGATATCGAAACGCAGCCTTCGTTCAATGCAAAGCGTGCGATTTGCCAATAATGCCCCTCAACTGGGGTTTGCGGCAGGCCAAGCGCGTCCATTTTTTCTTCGAAAGCCATGACGCGCGGATCTTCGCCGCTATCAAAATGCTTCGACATTCCGACCGGAAATGTTTTTGACAGTTCGGGATGGCCGGTGCTGCAGTGATAGCATTCGCGGCCATTTTCCATAACCAGTTTCCAGTTGGCATTTTCGACCAGAACGCTCTCATAGGCGAGCTTTGCGTCTTTCAGATTATGCGGCGCTGCATATTCGGCAAGCTTTGCGCTAAAATCGTCAATGGGCGGCGGTGTTTCGGACAGGCAGATGAAGATTGCCCCTGCAACACATTCGATAGCGACAGGTTTCAGGCCATGTTCGGCTTTGTCAAAATCATCGCCCATCCGGTTTGCCGCAAACAAAGAACCATCCAGATCATATGTCCAACGATGATAAGGGCACACCAGCTTTGGTGCGGTCCCGCTGCCGACGGCGCAAATCATGGAGCCGCGATGGCGGCAGCTGTTGTGAAACGCACGGATATCACCCTGCCGATCACGCGTGATGATAACCGGCCATTTGCCGACCATCATCGAAAGATAGCTTCCGGCCTTGGGCAGTTCGCATTCGAGACCAGCCATAAGCCAGCTTTGGCCGTAAATAGCGGCCATATCGAAATCGAAGCTGTCAGGATCGGTGTAAAGACCCTGCGGTAAGGTGTGTCCTTCGCGACGCTGCTGGAACAGCGCGTCAATCCGCCCTAAGTCCATTTTTATGCCTTTGGTTAGTTTTCCCCAGATTGGAGAATGGGCCACTTGACCGGTCTAATAAAATCGCATTTTCGCATAGCCCTATCTCAAAATGTAGGGCAGTGACGTCACTGGAAACCAATATGCTTTTGAAAGGTCGATCCCATTTCCAACCGCAGTAATATTAACCGTCGTTGGTTGCCGTTGAATGCCTTGCGCGCCTTTGAAGCGGTGGGCCAGAATTTGAGCTTCACAGGCGGCGCATCGGCGCTTTCGGTGTCGCAAAGCGCTATGAGCCGGCATGTCGGCGGGCTTGAGGAATTGTTGGGTAAGCAACTCTTCGTCCGCGACGCATCGCGCCTATTGCTAACACCCGCAGGTGAAGAGCTTTTGCCCGTTGTGAGCAAATGCCTCGACCGGCTTGAGCAAACGATGAACTCGATCCGCAATGATGAAGTGACGAGCCGTTCGCTTCGGCTCCATGTGCCGCCATCCTTGTTACAGCAGCTGTTCCTGCCGATGCTGCGCGATTTTCGCGCTGAACATCCGGACATCCGGCTCGATGTTTCGAGCGCGCATGTCACTGGTTTGCCAGCCACCGATTTCGATATGGCGATTGCCTATGACCGCCCCAATGTTGACGACCGGATTACAGACCTTCTTTGGATGGTCCGTGTCGCGCCGCTCTGTGCGCCCGCGACGGCGATTGCCAGTCAGGGTAAGTCGCTGGAGGAATTTCTGGAAAGTCAGGAGCTGCTTCACCTGAAACTGGACGGAGAACCGCGCGATCTTTTGTGGACGGCCTATCTGCGGCAAAATGGGCTGACCATGGCCACGCATGGTGGTCTCGCGTTCGACACGACAATTGCCGCTGCGCAATATGCCATGGCCGCCAGTGGGGTATTTTTAGGCGACATAGATATGTTTGCCCGGGAAATCGCTGACGGGCGGCTGGTCATGCCATATGATGCCGTCATCGAAGACGGCTATGGCTATTATCTAAAACTCCACGCCGATGATTTGGGCGATGCCGCGATTTCCATGTTCCGCAGCTGGTTGATCAACCGGTTTGCGGCATTGCGGCAAGCGCCGAGTCTGCACGCGCTAAGCTGATCAGGTGAAGGCCGGATTTTTCCGCCACGTCGATCGCAAGGTCCGTTGCCGCCGATATCGTCACGAGCATTGGACAGTTGGCAAGGATAGCCTTCTGCGCCAGTTCAAGGCTGCAGCGCGCGGTCAAAATGATAAATCCGGTTGAGGTGCCTATGTGCGCGCGGGCAAGCGCTCCAATCAATTTGTCGAGCGCATTGTGGCGGCCCACGTCTTCCCGCGTCATCAAAATAGAGCCATCGGGCCCACAAAATGCCGCTGCGTGCGCGGAACCCGTTTGGGCATTGAGTGTCTGATGTGCACGCAATGCCGATAATGCGGTAAACATGGCAGCGTCAGATACATCGATCTGCGCAGTGACCCGCGGCAAGGGACGCATGACCTCTTCCAGATTATCCATACCACACAGCCCGCAGCTGCTTTCCGAAACGCGCTGACGGGCGCGGGCAAAGACTTTTTCGGCATTTTCTGCCGGCACCTGTATCCGCAATATCCAGCCCAAATCGGCCTTATGTGCGTCAACGGCCAAAATTTCGTCAGCGCGGCTAATCAACCCCTCCGACATGCTAAAGCCAATAGCATAATCCTCAAGATCAACGGGCGTTGCCATCATCACGGCATAGCCGATGCCATTATA
>DBOA01000061.1:16369-17651 GCA_002299195.1 Sphingomonadales bacterium UBA658 | reverse complement strand
GCGGGCGGAACGGGCGACATCGCATTCCGCATGGAAAAATCAGGCGCGCAGGTCACCGTATCCGACATCAATGAAGACATGTTGGACGTCGGTATGGAGCGCGCGATGAAGCGCGGGATCGACAGCCTAATCTGGTCACCGCAAAATGCCGAAACGCTCAGCTTTCCCGATGCGCATTTTGATGCCTACACAATTGCCTTTGGCATCCGCAACGTCACCGACATCCCCAAAGCACTGCGCGAGGCACATCGCGTGCTGCGTTATGGCGGCCGTTTCTTCTGCCTCGAATTTTCGACGGTTGAATGGCCTGGCCTCGCGCAAATTTACGACGTCTATTCGGACAAGCTTGTCCCTAAGCTTGGCAAAGCCATCGCGGGTGATGAGGACAGCTATCGATACCTCGTCGAATCGATCCGCCGCTTCCCCGACATGCAAAACTTTAAGCGCATGATTGGCGAAGCAGGCTTTGTGCAAACGAAGGTAGAACCCATTTTGGGCGGACTTGTAGCCATTCATAGCGGCTGGAAGGTTTAACTTCCGCGCTGATGACACGTCCCGCAACCCATATTTTCCGTTTGCTCAAATGGGGCCGCATTCTTGCGCGCCACGGCGCGCTGCGGGCGATCGAAGCGGACCGGAACACGCCGCCGCAAGTTAAACGCCTTTGCCGTATCGCGCGCATCGGAACGCTTCAGCCCAAGGTGCCCGATTATGCCGGCGCGTTTCGCGCCATTGGCCCTGCGGCCATCAAGCTTGGGCAAACGCTTGCGACCCGTCCGGACATTATTGGTGAGGAAGCGGCTCGCAATCTGCTGTCGCTTCAGGATCAGCTTCCGCCCGCGCCGTTCGATCTTGTGTACGCACAGATCGACAGCAGCTTGAATAAGCCCGCTGCAGAGCTGTTTGAATATATCGACCCCGTACCGGTAGGCGCAGCCTCCATCGCGCAGGTGCACCGTGCCAGAACAACCGACGGCACGGACGTCGCTGTCAAAGTGCTTCGTCCCGGTATTCGCGAACAATTTGCGCGCGATATCGAAACTTATGAATGGGCGGCCGCGCATCTGGAAGCATTGGGCGGCGAAGCTGCGCGCTTGCGACCGCAGCTTGTCATCGCCAATCTGAAACGCTGGACGTTGCGCGAACTCGATTTGCGCCGCGAAGCCGCGAGCGCGTCTGAGCTGAAAGATGCCATGGTCGCCGTCGACGGCTATATGATCCCTGCCATTGACTGGGACCGGACGTCTGGCCGCGTGCTCACGCTGGAATGGGTCGATGGCGT
>DBOA01000061.1:3844-16134 GCA_002299195.1 Sphingomonadales bacterium UBA658 | reverse complement strand
ATGGTCGCCGTCGACGGCTATATGATCCCTGCCATTGACTGGGACCGGACGTCTGGCCGCGTGCTCACGCTGGAATGGGTCGATGGCGTCAAGATCGCCGATATCGATGCATTAAAAGCCGCTGGCCACGATCTGAACAAAATGGCCGAGAAGCTCGTGCTGACATTTTTGCGGCAGGCGATTTCGGAAGGCTTCTTCCACGCCGACATGCATCAGGGCAATTTGTTCGTGCAGGCAGACGGCACGATTGTCGCCATCGATTTCGGCATCATGGGCCGCATCAACCGGCAAGCGCGTTTCTGGCTTGCGGAGATCCTCTACGGATTGACCACCGGCAATTACAAACGCGTCGCCGAAATCCATTTCGAAGCGCAATATGTGCCGAGCTACCATAATGTCGATGAATTCGCGACCGCCCTGCGCGCTGTTGGCGAGCCGACACGCGGCAAGCCCGTGAGCGAGTTGTCGGTCGGGCAAATGCTCGACAGTCTATTCGCCATCACCCGCGACTTCGACATGCAAACGCAGCCGCATTTGCTGTTGCTGCAAAAGACGATGGTCATGGTCGAAGGCATTGCGACCTCGCTGAACCCAAGCATCAACATGTGGGATGTTGCCGCACCCTATGTGCGCGAATGGATTCGCGGAGAGCTTGGCCCCGAAGCCATGCTCGCCGACGGTATTCGCAAGCAAGCCGAAACCTTGCAGATGGTACCCGACCTCATCCGCCGCTTGGACGAACAGCTTCCCCGCAAAGGCGGCGCGCCGGAACCACCCCCGCTTCCGCCTGTACAGATCATTTGGGAACGTAAGGGCAAAAGCAACGGTTGGCGCTACATCATGGTGGCCTTACTGGCAGGCGCCATCGGCGCTGCGGGCATGTGGGCAGCGGGATTGAGCTGATGACTGAAAAACGCGTCCTCCTGATCGTCAGTGGCGGCATCGCTGCTTACAAAGCGCTTGAACTTGTGCGCTTGCTAAAACGTCAGGGTGTTGCCGTACGCGCGGTGATGACGAAAAGTGCGGCTGAGTTTGTCACGCCGCTTTCGATGGGCGTCATGACCGAAGACCAAGTATATGGCGACATGTTCGACCTGAAGGAAGAACGCGAAATCGGGCATATTCAGCTCAGCCGTCAGGCCGACCTTGTGGTGATTTGTCCCGCCACTGCCAATATCCTTGCCAAGATGGCTGCTGGCATCGCCGATGACCTAGCCACAACTATTCTGCTCGCGACGGACAAACCCGTTCTGGCGGTTCCGGCGATGAATGTCCGCATGTGGAACCATCCCGCGACACAGCGCAACTTGGCGCAACTGCGCGCCGATGGCGTACACATCATGAACCCCGATGAAGGGGCCATGGCGTGTGGCGAATTCGGCCCGGGCCGCCTGCCCGAACCGCCGGCCGTTGCCGAACAAATTTGCGGCATGCTGGGCGTGCCCTTCAATACGCAACTGGCTTCGGGTCGTTCGCCGACCACCATGTCAAGCGCGACGCCGCTTACCGCGCAACCCGATTTTGCCGATGTCGATCATCGTCCGTTGTTTGGCAAACGCGTTCTTGTGACCGCTGGCCCCACGCATGAGGCGATCGATCCTGTGCGCTACATCGCCAACCGTTCGTCGGGGCGTCAGGGTTTTGCCATTGCGGCGGCAGCGGCTGATTTGGAGGCTGAGGTTACCTTGATAGCTGGCCCCGTTCATCTACCGACACCGCCTGGCGTATTGCGCATTGATGTCGAAACCGCGCTGGAGATGCAGGCTGAGGTCGAGAAGGCCCTGCCCGTCGACGCCGCAATCATGGTTGCCGCTGTCGCGGACTGGCGCGCCGCGCAAGCGCCGGACCAGAAAATCAAGAAAGATGGCAATACCATTCCGCCGCTCGCATTGACCGAAAACCCGGACATCCTTGCAAGCCTAGCCATGCACAAACAACGTCCGAAGCTCGTGATCGGCTTTGCGGCAGAGACCGAAAATATCATTGCCCATGCGCAGGCCAAGCTTGCGAAGAAAGGCTGCGACTGGATTGTCGCCAATGATGTGTCAGGCGATGTCATGGGCGGTGAGAACAACGCCTTTCATATCGTAACCAAAGCAGGCGTTGATAGCTGGCTGGAAAGTCCCAAGGACGTTATCGCACGAAAATTGATGGAGAAGGTCGCCGATGAGCTCGCAAAAAGTTGAAGTGCGCGTCAAGCGCCTGAACCATGGCGCGGGCTTGGCTTTGCCCGCATATGCGACATCGGGCGCAGCTGGCATGGACATTTGCGCCGCCGAAAGCCTGAACCTGCGCGCTGGTAAGCGCCATGCCGTCGCAACCGGCTTCGCTTTTGCCATTCCCGATGGATATGAAGTGCAGGTGCGCCCGCGTTCGGGCCTTGCGCTGAAGCATGGGATCACCTGCCTCAACACACCCGGAACCATCGACAGCGATTATCGCGGCGAAGTGAAGGTCATTCTGGCCAATCTGGGTGAAGATGATTTCATGATCAACAAAGGCGACCGGATTGCGCAGATCGTGGTGGCGCCTGTCACCCACGGCCACTTGGTCGAGGTGGATGACTTGGACGAAACCGTCCGTGGCGCTGGGGGTTTCGGCTCAACAGGCGTATGACGCTTAACGATCAACAGCTTGACCGTTATGCCCGCCACATTGTGTTGCGCGATATTGGCGGCGCGGGTCAAAGCAGATTATTGTCGAGCCATGTCCTGCTCATTGGCGCAGGCGGCATAGGCTGTCCGGCAATTCAATATCTTGCGGCAGCAGGCGTCGGAACCATCAGCGTTATCGATGATGATGTCGTGGCGCTGTCCAATCTCCAGCGTCAGATTTTGTTCAGCGATCGCGATATTGGTACCGCAAAAGTGGCAGTGGCTGGCGCGGCAGCGGCGCGGCTAAACCCCGACATCACCTTCAACGCACTGAAGCAGCGGATTGGCAAAGACACCCCCGCCGACATTCTCGCGGGCGTCGATGTGGTGATCGATGGCAGCGACAATTTTATGACGCGCCTGATCGTCAATGACCTGTGCCTTACGGCAAAGGTGCCGTTGGTGAGCGCCGCGATTGGGCAGTTTCACGGACAGATTGGCACATTCACCGGATGGCAGGCAGACGCGCCATGCTATCGCTGCTTCGTCGGTGATGCCCACGACCCCGATGATTGCGACGATTGCGCCACACAAGGCGTTCTGGGCGCGATGTGTGGGCTTATGGGCAGCTTCGCGGCGATGGAGGCGATACGCGCACTCACGGGCTTTGGAGAGCCGCAGCAGGGCAGACTGCACCTGTTCGACGGACTGACACCATCGATGCGGTCCATCAAATTGCCCAAAGACCCGGCCTGCTCCCGCTGCGGCGGCTTAACCGCTTAGAAGCTCGTCCACCCATTTTGGAACAAGCTCCGTCGCCGGGCCATGGCGCGATTCATTGAACCAAGAACTGCCATGCGATGGTTCAAGGTTCAGTTCCAATGTGGCGATGCCGTTTTGACGCGCTTCACGCACAAGACCGGCAGCGGGATAGACTGCGCCTGACGTGCCAATGCTGACGAACAAATCAGCACGGCTTAACGCGTGGTAGATATCACCCATGCGGTAGGGCATTTCGCCGAACCAGACGATGTCCGGCCGCAATTGGCCCGATATGCCGCACGATGGACAGGCCGGCCGGTCAATCAATGTGCCACGCCAGCCATGGCGGACGTCGCAAGCGGTGCACCACGCATTCAGATGCTCCCCATGCATATGCAGCAAGCGTTTGGTCCCTGCCCGTTCGTGCAAATCGTCGACATTCTGTGTCACCAAAAGCAAATTGCCGTTCCATTCCGCATCGAGCCGCGCCAGCGCGTAATGTGCGGCATTTGGCTCCACCTGCTGAATACGTTCGCGGCGCATATCGTAGAAACGCAGCACAAGGTCAGGGTCGCGGGCAAAGGCCTCGGGCGTTGCGACATCCTCAACCTTATGCTGTTCCCACAACCCACCTGCGCTGCGAAACGTATCAATACCGCTCTCGGCACTGACACCTGCACCTGTCAGAATGACGATGTTTTTGATTTGGCGATCCACATTCACTCCTTCACTGCCCCGCTGCGGCTGACGTCGTACACAGCACAACTTGTTTCGGCTCCCTAATATAGTAAGACCCTGAAACACAATCAGGGTGACGGTTATGAAAATAGGAATCATTGGCAGCGCGGGCCGCATGGGGCAGGCTTTGGCCGACGCAATTGCGGCGGATGGTCAGGCATATGCAGGCGGCGTCGACAAAGGCGATGATCTTGCCGCTTTAGTTGCATCCTGTGATGTGCTCGTCGATTTTTCCAGCCCGCATGCGATTGAGGCCAACCTTGATGCATGCGTCGCTGCGGGCAAACCAATCGTCATTGGCACCACCGGACTGGAGGAACGCCACCATTTCCTGATTGATGATGCAGCGCGCGACATTCCGGTTTTGCAGACGGGCAACACCTCATTGGGCGTAACCATGCTGTCAGCGCTCGTGCAACAAGCCGCACGCCAATTGGGTGACGATTGGGATATCGAAATATTGGAGATGCACCACCGGCATAAGGTCGATGCGCCGTCCGGCACCGCCCTGCTGCTGGGCGAAGCCGCCGCCAGCGGACGCGGCATTGACCTAAAGCAACATAGCGACCGTGGCCGCGACGGCATCACCGGCGCGCGCAAAGCTGGCGACATTGGCTTTGCCTCCTTACGCGGCGGCAGCGTTGCTGGTGACCATCATGTCATTTTCGCATCCGAACATGAACGCATCGAGCTTGTCCATCGCGCGGAAACCCGCGCGATATTCGCGCGCGGCGCGGTAAAAGCCGCAACATGGCTGACGCGCCAAAAAGCCGGCCGGTTCACTATGCAAGAAGTGCTTGGTCTTTGAAAAAGGCAGATATCTTCGAATTTTACCGTCGCCTCGCGGAGGCCAACCCTGCGCCGGAAACCGAGCTGGCCTATGGCAATGCCTATCAGTTGCTCGTTGCGGTCACTTGCTCTGCCCAATCGACCGATGTCGGCGTGAACAAAGCCACCAAGGCGTTGTTTGCGGAGGTCAAAACGCCCGCGCAGATGGTGGCGTTGGGGCTAGAAGGGCTGAAGGCGCATATCAAAACCATTGGGCTGTTTAACAACAAAGCCAAAAACGTGATTGCCCTGTCCGAGATATTGGTCCGCGACCATGCAGGCGAAGTCCCTGCCGACCGCGACGCGCTTGAGGCGCTGCCCGGCGTTGGACGCAAGACCGCAAATGTCGTGATGAACACCGCCTTTGGCGCGGAGACCTTTGCCGTCGATACCCATATCTTCCGTGTCGGCAACCGGACCGGAATCGCGCCGGGCAAAACCGTTCTGGCCGTTGAAAAGGCGCTTGATAAAAAGACGCCGCAACCGTTTCGCGTTGGCGCGCATCATTGGCTGATCCTGCACGGCCGATATATCTGCAAGGCGCGCACGCCGGAGTGCTGGCGCTGTCCAGTCGCGGACCTGTGTCGCTTCAAACCCAAAACAGCGCCGCCCAAAATCAAGTCAGCTACAGTTCAGACTGACCCCGTTAAACCGGCCGCGTAACATTGGAGAGCAAACATGCGTAAAATGCTGCTAATCATTCCTGCTGTGGCTTTGCTTTCGGGCGGCGGCGCGATTGCGCTTTCCCGCGATAGAGCGCCCGAACCCGTCGGAGCGGTCGGCGAACCAAAAAGCTGCGTCACGATATCGCAGATACGGTCAACGAAAGTCATCGATAGCCGCAATATCGATTTTCGCATGGTAGGCGGCAAGACCTATCGCAACACCCTGCCACAAAGCTGCCCCGGTTTGAAGTTCGAGGAGCGTTTTTCCTACCGCTCGTCGATCAACCAATTGTGCAGCGTCAATATTGTGCACGTTTTGCACGACCAAGGCGGCCGACTGTATGAAGGTGCAGGATGCGGCCTTGGCAAGTTTCAGCAGATAGAGAAGGTTAGCGGCAAATAGCGGCTGACGATGTTGACTGCTACGTCATCCTGAAGCCTTACTTCCCCGTCCAATTCCCAGGCCGCTTTTCAACAAACGCGGCCATGCCCTCTTTCTGATCTTCCGTACCGAACAGACCGTGGAACAGGCGGCGTTCGAATACGACACCTTGGTGCAATGTTGTTTCGAATGCGGCGTTGACCATTTCCTTGCATGCCAGCGCAGCCAACGGCGCCATGGCGGCAATCGCTGTCGCGGTCTTGATAGCTTCGTCGACAAGCTCGGCCGCTGGAACGACCTTTGCGACCAACCCAGAACGTTCGGCCTCATGTGCGTCCATCATGCGGCCCGTCAGGCACATTTCCATCGCCTTGGCCTTGCCAATCGCCCGCGTTAGCCGCTGCGAACCACCCATGCCGGGGGTGACCGCAAGTTTGATTTCCGGCTGCCCGAATTTTGCATTGTCACCGGCAATGATAAAGTCAGCCATCATAGCAAGTTCACACCCGCCGCCAAGCGCAAAGCCGTTCACGGCCGCAATCCAAGGCTTGCGGGTCGCGGTCACGCAGTCATAACCTGCAAAAAAGTTGCCGCCATACATGTCTGCAAAGGACTGGCTTTGCATTTCCTTAATGTCCGCGCCCGCAGCAAATGCCTTTTCGCTGCCGGTCAGCACGGCACAACGTTGGCTGTCATCCGCATCGAAAGCCGCAAATGCAGCAATGAGATCCGCCAGCACTTGGCTGTTCAACGCGTTCAACGCCTGCGGACGGTTGAGCGTAATGAGCGTCACCGCGCCGCGTTGTTCGACCAATATCGTTTCGTAGCTCATAGGGGCTTCCATTCTTCGTGTGCGGGTAATGGGGCAAAGATCGCATCGATCAGCGCGTCCGTAACGCCTTCGGCTGTCGCGGGATCCCATTTGGGCCTGTTGTCTTTATCCACGATCACGGCCCGCACGCCTTCCGCAAAGTCGGGGCGCACAAGCACGCGGCTCGCGATGCGATATTCCATGGCCATGTTATCGGCAAAGTCGTTGAGCTTTAGGCTCTCGGCCAATTGGCGCAGCGCAACTTTACAGGTTTGCGGGCTTTTGGTCCGCAAAGTCGCCAGCTCTTTCATCGCCCAATCGCTTTCATCGACTTCCAAGCTCGACAGGATATCCTCTAGCTTATCAGACGCAAAATGGCGGTTGATCTGGACTATTGTCTCAACGATTTTGGAATCGGGCGGCGTCACCGACAAGGTTCCCAATATGCGGTCAATCCGGTCTACATCCTCAGTTGCGATCCGCGACTTCGCCTCGGCTAGAAGATTGCTCGTCAGATAATGTGTGGCCAGCCCAAGCGACAGACAGCCTGCGCCTGCGATACGCGCGCCGGTAAGCGCCAGAAACTGGCCAACGCGTCCCTCAAGCCGCGAAAGATACCATCCACCGCCAACATCGGGAAACAAGCCAATGCCGGTTTCAGGCATGGCGAACTTTGTGTTCTCGGTCGCCACGCGGAAACGCGCAGGCTGGCTGATGCCAACGCCGCCACCCATCGTGATACCGTCCATGAACGCCACAACAGGCTTGGGATAAGTAACCAGCAAATGGTTGAGCTGATATTCGTCGTGGAAGAATTGACGCCCGGATTCGCCGCCATCATTAATGGCCGAATTGCGCAGAAAGGCGATATCGCCACCCGCGCAAAAACTGCGCCCGTCGGCATGATCAATAACCACGCACTTCACCGCTGGATCATCCCGCCATTCCAGCAGGGCCGCAGTCATGGCATGCACCATCGGCAATGTTAGCGCGTGCAGCGCCAATGGCCGGTTCAAGCTCATGAAACCAGCATGTCCTTCGACCTTAAGCAAAATATCATCGGTCATTGGCGCAACAAATCCCGACCAATAATCATGCGCATCACCTGATTAGTGCCTTCCAAAATCGAATGCACCCGCAAGTCGCGCCAGAAACGCTCAATGGGATAATCGCGTAAGTAACCATAGCCGCCGAAAAGCTGCAGCGCCTTGTTCACGATTTCGCTTCCGCTGTCTGTCGACAGCCGCTTCGCCATCGCGGAAAAACGCGACTTGTCTGGTGCGTTTGCCGTGACCTTGGCCGCAGCGATGTAGAGCAACGCACGCGCGGCTTCCAAATCGGTGGCCATGTCGGCGAGCATGAATTGCGTATTCTGAAAATCGGCGACGGGTTGGCCAAATTGCTGCCGCTCTTTGGTATAGGCAATAGTTTCGTCAAGGCAACGCTGCGCACCACCGAGCGAACAAGCCCCGATGTTCAAGCGCCCGCCGTCCAAGCCCATCATCGCAAAGCGGAAACCATCCCCTTCTGCGCCCACGCGATTGGCCACCGGCACACGGCAATCTTCGAAGATAACTTGCGCAGTCGGCGAGGCGTTCCAGCCAAGCTTTTTCTCTGGCGCACCAAAGCTCAAGCCCGGCGTATCCTTATCGACCACAAGGCAGGTGACCCCCTTGGTCTTTTCTTCGCCGGTCCGGACCATGACAACATAGACGTTATTATAACCCGCGCCGGAGATAAACTGCTTCGTGCCGTTTACGATATAATGGTCGCCATCGCGCCGCGCGCTTGTCTTCAGCGCGGCTGCGTCCGAACCGCTGCCGGGTTCTGTCAGGCAATAGCTGGCGATTTTCTGCATCGACACAAGATTGGGCAAATAACGCGCCTTAAGCTCCGCGCCGCCAAAACAATCGATCATCCACGCAGCCATATTATGGATGGAAATGAAGGCACTTGTGGCGGGGCAGCCATAGGCCATCGCTTCCATGATCAGCGCAGCTTCCAACCGTCCAAGGCCAGTACCGCCCGATTCTTCGGACACGTAAATGGCGCCAAAGCCAAGTTCGCCAGCCGCTTTCCAGACATCGACCGGATAATGCGACTTTTCGTCCCATTCGGCCGCAAAGGGCGTAATCGCATCCGCGGTGAATTTGCGCGCCATATCTTGGATGGCGACCTGATCGTCCGTCAATTCAAATTGGTTTTGCATGACCTCGCCGTAGCATCGCGTTTTTCAGTTATCCAGCCATTAGCTTCGGGCAGCACACATATCGCGCCACCGGGCAAATCTAAGGGCGCAATGATGGGTGCGATCTGCAGTGGAACCGCGCCCTTCGTAAAAAAGTGGAGCTGCCCAAAAAAAACTTGGCGCGATGCCGCTCCGCCTGCTAACCGACCGCCACAAGCACCCATAGCTCAGCTGGATAGAGCGCTGCCCTCCGAAGGCAGAGGCCAGAGGTTCGAATCCTCTTGGGTGCGCCATTTAAATCATTGATATATAAAAATATTTAAACGCAACGATGTGCCGATTGCGGCTTAAATAGCGCTTTTTAGCTATGCACAAATCGTGCACAAATATCTATGTTCATTCGCCAACTTCCTGATTAGGCTGAGAAAGTCGGAGGAATGCGGTTTATGGCTACAGACGGTGATATTCGGATTGATCTGCGGGGTGACGGGCGGGTCATTCTCTAAAAGCGGGATAACCTCAAAGATCCACTCTGGCAGGTTCGTGTCCGTGTGCCAAACTCCACGGGCAATAACAGAATCATGACCAAAACCTCGGATCAGCGTGAAGCCGAACGCTGTGCCCTGAATTATTATGAAGAGCCCTCAAGAGACATTTGTTACAGTAGATATATATTTTTATCATAAATCTGTCGCAGTTCTGACACTAAACTTTGGCAAATGAATGCAATGGCTCCTTGGATTATCCGGGGGTAGCTTGTGCGTTGGTCAATTGTCATACCGGTTTATAATGAGGCCGATTTTTTGCCGCACACGCTTGCGTCAATACTTGCCCAAACGACTGCTTTTGATTTGATCATCGTCGACAATGGCTCCACCGACAGTTGCATCGATAATGCACGCAAACAACTTGCTGGGCACCCCGGAAAAGTAACCCTTTTGCACGAACCTCGGCCGGGTCAAGTTTACGCCCTGCAGACGGGAATTGCAGCGGTTGATACGGAATTCACGGCGATTTGCGATGCGGACACATATTATCCACCGCATTATCTGGCGGCCGCGACCCGGCTGTTTGACGCAAAGGGCGCAGAGTATGTCTCGGCATGTGCCTATCTCCGCCGCGAAGGAGTATTTAACGGTTTGATGAGCATGATGCACAGGCTTCTTGCCGCACGTATTTTGCCACATCAAAACCATACCAGCGGCGCGGCGCAGACATTCCGGACATCAGCATTGCTAGCCGCAGGAGGGTACGATCCTGCCTTATGGCCCTATGTTTTAAAGGACCATGAGTTGATGCACCGCGTGCTGAAACAGGGACAGCAAATTTATCATTCGAATTTTTGGTGCACATCGTCAGACCGTCGGGCTGACCGCCGTAATGTACGTTGGACGTTGGCGGAGCGTGTAATCTACCATTTGACCCCAAGCGCGCGGCAGCATGACTTTTTCTATAGGTTTTTAGCCAATAGGTTCGATGCACGTGGGCAACGCGATACCGTTCTGCGTGACCGCAACTGGGGTGCCGCGTGACATTAACGGCCACGCCTTTTGCGCATCTTGATTTGCCAGCGCTAAAGCCCGAGCGAAAGCTTTGGTCGACCTGGCTATCCCGCGTCCTGTCGGGAGCCTTGCTGATCGCTCTGGTGCTTCAACTTGGCCAGATAGACGCGGCGCAGTTACACAATGCCTTACCGCAAAATTTATGGTTTCTGCCGGTTCTGCTCGCATTATATTTTGCTCTTCCCATTGCCGACTGGATTATCTTTCGGCGTCTTTGGGCGCTGCCGGCTTCAGGTTTTTTCATCCTTCTCGCCAAACGCATCGGCAATGAAGTGCTCATATCCTATTCGGGCGAAGTCTATTTTTATCTATGGGCACGTAAACGCACGGATTTAATCGCGGCACCCTTTGGGGCTATAAAGGACGTCAACATTCTGTCTGCCTTGGCGGCAAATCTCGTCGCGTTGCTGTTGTTGCTTCTAACCTATCCATTTTTGTCGCAACTGCATCTTGGCGCCTATACGGATACATCTGTCATATGCGCCGCGGCCATGTTGTTGCTGTCGTTCGGGATATTGTTTTTTTCACGCCGTGTATTCACGCTTGAGCGCACGCAATTATGGTGGATTTTTGGGATCCACATTCTTCGTTTATCGGCCGGCGTGTTTTTGTGCGCCTTATTGTGGTTCATAATTTTGCCTGGACCGCATTTTGGCTTTTGGCTGGTCTTGTCAATGGTTCGACTACTGGTCGGACGGTTACCGTTTTTGCCGAACAAAGAAGCCCTTTTCGCGGTCATCGCTATATTCTTAGTCGGCCAGGACAGCGCGGTTTCAACGCTGATAACGCTTACAGCGACCGCAATCTTGGCACTACATATATTGGTTGCAGCTCTGTTGGGAGCATCGGCACTGCTTTTGCGAAATCGCGACATATTTTCGGAAATGCGAAAATCGTCATGAAGATTATATGGGCCCTCGCAATCATCGGTGCATCGGTTTCCGCGCACGCTAACGTGCCGCCAAAGGCGGAACGGGGGCGCAGTGGTGCAGATTGCCGGGCGGCGGAAACAGGCCCTGCGGTCAGCGTGAGCGTTATCGGCTTAAAGGACCGCAAAGGTAAGCTCATACTGGAGCTTTACCCCGACAATGATGCGGACTTCCTTCAAAGCGACAAGCTGTTGATTGCGGCTGGCAAACCCTTTCGGCGGGTGCCGATAGCTGTCCCGAGCGCAGGGCCAGTTTCGATATGCATTCGCGCCCCGGGTCCCGGGCGATATGCGTTGGCGTTGCTGCATGACCGTGATGACAATGGAAAGTTCGGTCTTTCGGGTGATGGCGTCGGCTTTGCGAACAACCCAAAGCTGGGATTTCGTAAGCCCAAAGTAAAAGCGGTTGCGCTCTCGGTTGGGCCGGGCGTCCGTTCCATCTCAATCGTCATGAATTATCGGCAGGGCATTGGCGTTGGCCCGGTCAAACGTCAAACGACCGGGGGGCAGCCATGAAGATCGTCGATGTCTGCGAATTTTACGCGCCTGAAGGTGGTGGCGTCCGGACATATATCCATGCAAAGCTCGCATTTGGAGCGCGGCTGGGACACGCCATAACCGTCATTGCCCCTGGCAATAAAGACGAAGTGGTCGAATATGGAAACGAATGCCGGATCATTTATGTAAAAGCGCCGCCCCTGCCTTTTGACAAAAAATATGGCATGTTCTGGGACGCGGCTCCCGTTCACGCAATATTGGACAGGGTGCAGCCCGATGTGCTTGAGGCATCCTCCCCATGGCGCGGTGCATGGATTGCCCGAAGCTGGAACGG
>DBOA01000061.1:2195-3460 GCA_002299195.1 Sphingomonadales bacterium UBA658 | reverse complement strand
TATCGCTGGTTCGATGGCGTTGCCTCGCACGATGCCATTGATCGGCAGTTTGAATGGTTCTGGCGTTATCTCAGGCGCATGTGCAACAGTTTTGACTACAGTGTATGCGCATCGCCCAGCCTTCAAAAAAGGCTCTCCAGCGGCGGCATCTTTGGTGCTGTCAATATCCCCATGGGCGTAGATGCAGGCGTCTTTTCGCCCGCACGGAGACATATGTCGGTTCGCCGGGATTTGTTGGCCCGTTGTAACTTGCCCGATACCGCCACGCTATTGTTAGGCATTGGTCGCCATACGCCAGAAAAACGCTGGCCCTGCGTTATCGACGCGGTGGCGCGCGTCGCGGCAAAACGGCCGGTGGGCTTAGTGTTGATCGGCAATGGCCACCAGCAGGCATCGGTAATTGAGCATGTAAACGGCAACCCGCATATCCAGTTGCTTGAGCCTATCCGCAATCGCACCGCGCTGGCGACAATAATGGCGAGTTGCGATGCGCTGGTGCATGGGTCATCCGCAGAGACTTTTGGGCTTGTTGCGTCGGAGGCGCTGGCTTCAGGGCTGCCTTTGGTCCTCCCGAACGCAGGCGCGGTCGCAGATATTGCCCATCCAGATTTTAGTGAAACCTATGTGCCCGGAAACGCGCATGATGCCGCGTTGGCGATTGAACGCCTATTGGATCGTGATCAACATCAGCTTCGGTCCGCTGCGCACCACGCAGCTATGACTGCGCGCACACTCGACGAGCATTTTACTGAACTGTTCCAGACTTACGCAGACGCCATTTCAGAAAAACGAGAGGCCGCATGATGACCGCAATCTTGCGCATGTACCACCACGTAGCCGTAGTCCCGACACGCAGCACAAGGCGACGGTTAAACCAGATCGTGCGTTACCCAAAGCCTTTATGGTATTATCTTTTGCGCTTTGCGTTCCGCAACAGTCGGTAGCAATCAAAGCATGACAATATGCGGAATAACGCCTACACGTTCATCTAAGATCCTTGCCAGTCCGCTCTTCTCTAATCGATAACTGCCTTATCCGATCCGGCATATTCGAGTGAAACAAGACAACTAAAGTGACCCCAAAAAATCATCTGAACTATCTGTAAAACAAGTAGAATATGACGAATTTTGTACACCTAAAAAATGCACAAATCGTGCACACGACCCAGAAACACACCATAAATTATTGATTTATAAAGATTATTTTAATCATTAAGTGCCCTCCGAAGGCAGAGGCCAGAGGTTCGAATCCTCTTGGGTGCGCCA
>DBOA01000061.1:1620-1880 GCA_002299195.1 Sphingomonadales bacterium UBA658 | reverse complement strand
CGAATCCTCTTGGGTGCGCCAAAGCAACCCCCAGCAGGGCCGGGCCAGCACCATAGCCAGTCTAACGTTTCAGAAACAGTTCCGCCATTGCATCAATGATGGCAGCCGCATCAAGGCGGTAGGTGTCGTACAGATCGATGAGATCCCCCGTCTGGCCGAAACGATCCGTACCAAGCGGACTTACCCGCATGCCTGTCACACCACCCAGCCACGACAACGCGCCTGGCGAACCATCAATGACCGTCACGAGCCCAGCGTCA
>DBOA01000061.1:0-1232 GCA_002299195.1 Sphingomonadales bacterium UBA658 | reverse complement strand
GCGGCCTTGCTGGCAGACCAGTCGCGATGCAGCACATCGGGCGACGTCACATTTAACACGCCCAATCCGGGAATATCATCCGCCAATTGGTCAAAAGCAGCCAGAACTTCTGGGGCAATTGCGCCTGTGAAAACAATAGCCGCTTCGGCGCCGGGTGCAGGTTGTCGTAACCAATAGCCGCCTTTTAACGCGTCCGCCTCCCATTCGGAACCGGCGCGTTTCACCTGCGCCACTTGGCGCGTGCTCAGGCGCAGATATACCGAGCTGCCGTCCGGCTTTTGCAAATGCTCAAATGCCCAGCGCATGAACAATGCGACTTCATCGGCATAAGCCGGTTCGTAATAAGCAAGGCCAGGCTGGCCCATCCCGATCAGCGGCGTATTGATCGACTGGTGCGCACCGCCCTCTGGCCCCAAGGTCAGTCCGGACGGCGTTCCAACGAGCAAGAAACGGGCATCGGAATAGCAACCATAATTCAGCGCATCCAATCCGCGCGCGATAAAGGGGTCATACACCGTACCAACGGGAATCAGCCGCGTCCCGAAGTGCGGCGCGGCAAGCCCAAGCGACGTTAGCAACAGAAAGAAGTTATTCTCCGCAATCCCGAGTTCAATATGCTGACCTGCGGCATGTGCCGCCCATTTTTGTGCGGACGGAATTTTGGCATCACGGAAGATATCGGCCACATCGGATCGACGGAAAAGCCCGCGTTGGTTCACAAAGCCGCCCAAGTTGGTCGTCTGGGTAACATCAGGCGCGGTTGTCACGATACGGTCGGCCAATGTCTCAGAGGATTTGGCGAGGTCGAGCAAAACATTGCCAAAGGCTGCTTGTGTTGACTGAACATCACCCGATGGAACCGGAAGGCGATCGGGCACGGCGATCACCGGCGCATCGGGCTCTTGCGGTTTGTGCGCGAGAACGCTCTGCCCGACAAAGTCTTTCAGCCGCGCCGCGATATTTCCACCCAATCCAGCAAATGGTTCCCATTCCTGCCCGACATCAACGCCCATGCTGGCGCGAAGCTGCTCAATCTGCGCAGGGTTCATCATCCCCGAATGATTGTCCTTATGCCCCGCGAGTGGCAGGCCGTAGCCTTTAACGGTGTAGGCAATAAATAATGTCGGTCGTTCATCATCGGCGCTGTCGAACGCATCCATTAAAGACTCGATGCAATGACCACCCAAATTGGTCATCAGGGCAGCGAGCCCGTCATCGTCAAAACTGTCGAG
>DBOA01000117.1 GCA_002299195.1 Sphingomonadales bacterium UBA658 | reverse complement strand
CGTCATAGCCGAGAGTAAATTGCGCGGCGACACGCAAATTCACATCATCAACGTCTCCGCACATGGCTTCATGATTGCCGATAACCCCGGCTTCGAACGTGGTGAACGCGTCGAACTTCGGTTGCCAGTCATTGGTAGAATCGAGGCGCTGGTTATCTGGACGTCTGGCAAGCGGGCCGGTTTTCAGTTTGAGCGCGTGTTACGTTTGCCCAATTTTCTTGGGCTGCTTGAAATCATCTCGCCAAAGCTGCGCTAACCGCCGCGAAGCGTCGCCACACCGGCATCTCGTTCAAATAGATAGAGAGCCACACGGGCGGCCTGCCCCCGCGGGCCATCAAGTCCGCCGTCGCGTTCCAACAAAAGCCGCGCATCATCTGCCGCAACGCCGATAAGTTCACGCACCTGCTCTGGCGTGGCAACGCGAAACGGGCTGTCGCCCGACTGACGCGTTCCCAGCAATTCACCGGCACCGCGCAGCTTAAGATCTTCCTCGGCGATACGGAATCCGTCATTCGTTTCGCGCATAAGGGCAAGACGCGCGCGCGCCGTCTCACCAATTTGCGTCGTGCGCACCAGAACACAGACCGATTTTTCTGACCCGCGACCGACGCGCCCGCGCAGCTGATGCAATTGCGCGAGGCCAAAACGATCCGCGGCCTCTATAACCATCAGGCTGGCATTGGGCACATCAACGCCGACTTCGATGACGGTCGTCGCCACAAGCAACCGTGTCTCGCCCGCAACGAAACGCTCCATAACTGCGTCTTTTTCCGCACCGCGCATACGCCCGTGCACCAACGCAACCTGTGGTCCAAAGCGTAAGCGGAGCATTTCTGCGCGCTGTTCGGCAGCGGCAAGGTCACTCTTGTCGCTCTCTTCGACCAACGGGCAAACCCAAAACGCCTGCTTCCCGGCAGCGAGATGGCGGGCAACGCCATCAATCAATTCAGCAAGCCTGTCCTGCGACATGACGCGTGTTTCAACGGGCGTACGACCCGGCGGAAGCTCATCAAGGATCGAACTGTCCATTTCACCATAAGCCGCAAGCGCGAGACTGCGCGGAATGGGCGTTGCCGTCATGACCAGCAGATGCGGAACGCCCCTGCCCTTGCGCGATAGCATGAGCCTCTGGGAAACGCCGAAACGATGCTGCTCATCGATAACCGCCACGGCGAGCGACTTATAGGTCACGGCCTCTTGAAAAATCGCATGCGTGCCAACGAGGATGTGGATCGAACCGTCCGCCAGCCCCATCAACGTTGCTTCGCGCAGGCTGCCTTTTTCGCGGCCCGTTAGGATTGCAATATTCACGGGCATCCCCGCCAACAGCTTTTGAAGGCCGGCATAATGCTGACGCGCCAGAATTTCGGTTGGCGCCAACATCGCCGCCTGCATCCCCGACTCTACCGCACGCAGCAATGCCATGAGCGCAACCATCGTCTTGCCCGCGCCGACATCCCCTTGCAGCAAGCGCAACATCGGCCGTGATTGCGCCAAGTCGCCCTCAATTTCGGCAATAGCGCGCTGCTGCGCACCGGTAAGCGCAAATGGCAATTTCAACAATGAGATTAACGAGCCGTCACCCGCCACGGGCACAGCCGTACGTTTGTCCATCGCCGCGCGGATAAGCCGCATGGCGAGCTGATTGCTGAACAGTTCATCATAGGCCAGCCTGTCGCGCACGGACTGATCGTCCCTGCGATGCACGCTTCCCATCGCCGCCGCCCAGTTGGGCCAGTTCCGCCCAGCGACTAAAGTTGCCTCAATCCATTCAGGCAGGTCGGGCACATCCTGCAATGAGGCCCCCGCAAGTTGCCCCATGCGTTTGTTGGTCAGTCCATCCGATAGCGGATAAATCGGCTCGGCAAGGCCAGGTGACGTATCGCTGTCAACGGGAACGACATGATCAGGGTGCACCATTTGCAATTCGTCGCCATAGCGTTCGAGCTTGCCCGAAATGATCCGTTTTTCGCCAACGGGCAGTTGCTTGCGCGCCCAACCACCATTTCGACCAAAAAAGTTGAGCGTCAGATAGTTTCCGGCGACATCCGACACGAAAATCCGCAACGGTGCGCGCGCGTTGTTGCTGTTGCGGTGGTCCATGACTGTAACGGTGACAATGACGTTGCTGCCGACATCGGCGACATCCAGCACGGAAACCGCCTTACGATAGGTCCAGTTGGCCGGAAAATGATACAGCACATCCTTCACCCGCTCGAGCCCAAGGCGCTCAAGAGGCTTTGCCAGACCAGGGCCGACGCCCTTCATGGCGCGAACTTCTGCAAATAACGGATTGAGTATATCGGGACGCATGACTAGGGCCGCTTATAACCCGCAAATCATTTCACGCCACCAGCATAAAGGATGCGTTACATGGACGCTGACCCATATCGTCGCAAACTGCATTATCGTGCACATCACCGCGGCACGCGCGAAGCGGACGCCATGGTCGGCGGCTTTTTCGACCAATGCTCCGCCAACTGGGGCGAAGTCGAATATGAATGGTTCGAACGTTTGATTGATGAGGAAGATGTCGACATCATGGCGTGGGCACTCGGTACTGCGCCGCCCGATCCTGCATTTGCGGGGCCATTGATGGATCAACTGATGCAGCTGAATTTCATCACGCTGCCTGAAGGGCTTAGCACCCAAAACCCATGATTGATTTGCAGCGGATCACAACCAGTCGCAACGCGCTGACGCTCGCGTCGGTGCCGCAGGGTTTTGCGCCGCTTCTGCTTGCCGACCTGACACGCGCTGCCAAAGCACGCACGCTGTATATAGCGCCTGATGAAGCCGCGATGCGCGCAATTGCTGACGCTGTGCCGTTTTTTGCGCCTGAACTTGAAATATTGATTATGCCCGGATGGGATTGCCTGCCCTATGATCGCGCATCGCCCTCGGTTGCGGTCACGTCGCAGCGCATGTCGACATTGCAAGCGCTTCAGCAGCCTGCAAAAAAGAAGCAGTTGGTGGTCACCACCATCGGTGCAGTCATCCAAAAATATGTTACACCCTTCCGTATTCGCCAGACGGGTGAACGCTTGGCCGCTGGCCGCGAAATCAGCCGCGAACGGCTTGCGTCATTGCTGCAGTCCAACGGCTACTTCCGCGTAGATACCGTGGCCGATGCAGGCGAATTCGCGATCCGTGGCAGCATTGTCGACCTGTTTCCCGCCGGCAGCGAAGTCGGACTTCGCCTCGATTTCTTCGGTGACGAAATCGAAAGTATCCGCCGCTTCAATCCGTCTGATCAACGCAGCATCGACCAAGTCGAACATTTCGATATTTTGCCCGCGGTTGAAGCCCTCATGGACGAAGACGCGATTAAGCGTTTCCGTGTTGGCTACCGCGAACGCTTTGGCGTGACCGCAACAGGCGACCCGCTCTATCAGGCTGTCTCGGAAGGCCGGAGGCTTTCGGGCATGGATCATTGGTTGCCATTGTTCGAAGAGCGCATGGCAACGATCTTTGACCATGTCGGGGCCGACGCGCTTGTCATTCGCGACAGCGGCGCCATTGCCGCGGGCCAATCGCGACTGTACTCCATCACCGACTATCACGAAAACCGCGTGAAGGCGCAGGCCGCTGAACCCGGCAGCTATCGCCCCTTGCCGCCCGAGATGCTCTATTTAAGCGGCGGCGAACTCGACCAGCTTTTCGACGACAATGCCGCGCACCTGATCACACCATTCTCGCAGCCCGATTCTGCGAGCGTAATTGACTTCGGCATCTCCGCAGCGCGCGATTTCGCGCCCGAGCGCACGCAGAAAGGCAATGTCTACGAAGCCGTCGCCGCGCATCTGAAATCGCTGCACAACAAGAAAACGAAAACCATCATCGCGAGCTATTCCATAGGCGCACGCGAGCGGTTGAAGGGTTTGCTGGCCGATCATGGCGCGCCGTCCATCGTCGATGCGGACGGTTGGCAGCAAGCATTGGGCGTGGCCGCAGGGCGGACCGCAATGGTTGTGTTGCCATTGGACCATGGCTTTTCAACGCCCGACATAGCCGTCTTAAGCGAACAGGACATGTTGGGCGACCGGCTCGTGCGCCGGCAAAAGCGCCGTAAATCCGCCGATGCCTTCATGGCCGAACTTGCCGCGCTGACCCGCGGCGATCTGGTGGTGCATCAGGACCATGGTATTGGCCGTTATGAGGGCCTGATTTCGATACCCGTGGGCAACAGCCCCCATGACTGCGTTGCCCTTACCTATTCCGGCGGAGACAAGCTTTATGTCCCCGTTGAGAATATCGACGTTCTGTCACGCTATGGCTCCGACAGCGAGCACGTGTCGCTCGACAAGCTGGGCGGTGAGGCGTGGCAGCGGCGCAAGTCGAAGCTGAAAGAGCGCATCCGCGCAATCACGGGTGAATTGCTCAAAACCGCCGCCGAACGTGCGCTTCGTCCGGGTTCTATCATTGAAGTCGACGGCCCTGCCTATGCCGGCTTTGTCGACCGTTTCCCTTATGAGGAAACCGAAGATCAGTTGCGCGTGATTGAAGAAGTGCTGCAAGATTTGTCGGCGGGCAAACCCATGGACCGGCTCGTATGCGGCGATGTCGGGTTTGGAAAAACCGAAGTCGCGATGCGCGCGGCTTTTGCAGCGGCGATGGCGGGACTTCAGGTGGCGGTCATTGCGCCGACGACATTGCTGGCGCGGCAGCATTATTCGAACTTCGCCGAACGTTTCCGTGACCTGCCGTTAAAGCTCGGCCGGCTTTCACGGCTCGTGCCGACCGCAGAAGCGACACAAACGCGTGAAGCCTTGGCGGATGGCACTTTGGACATCGTGATTGGGACGCATGCGGTTCTTGCAAAGTCGCTCGAATTCAAACGGCTTGGCTTGGTCATTGTTGACGAAGAACAAAGGTTCGGCGTCAATCATAAGGAGCAATTGAAAGCACTGAAGACCGACGTGCATATGCTGACGCTAACGGCCACTCCGATCCCGCGCACGCTGCAAATGGCGATGTCTGGCCTACGCGAACTGTCCGTCATCCAGACGCCCCCTGTCGACCGTCTGGCGGTGCGAACCTACGTTATGCCATGGGACCCCGTAGTGCTGCGGGAAGCATTGCTGCGCGAACATTATCGCGGCGGGCAAAGCTTCTTTGTCGTGCCGCGCATAACCGATCTTAACGAGATCGAAGAATATCTGCGGACTGAAGTGCCTGAAGTGAAATATGTCACCGCGCACGGGCAAATGTCACCGACGCAGGTCGAAGAACGCATGAGCGCATTCTATGAAAAGCGCTACGACGTCCTTCTGTCGACGACGATTGTCGAAAGCGGATTAGACATACCGAGCGCGAATACCTTGATCATCCACCGTGCCGACCGCTTTGGCCTTGCCCAATTATATCAGCTGCGCGGTCGCGTCG
This sequence comes from Sphingomonadales bacterium UBA658, assembly GCA_002299195.1. GTDB lineage: Bacteria > Pseudomonadota > Alphaproteobacteria > Sphingomonadales > Sphingomonadaceae > Sphingorhabdus_B. Next base: position 2,009 of record DBOA01000117.1, on the reverse strand, counting down.
GGCGTTCGAAAACCCGCGCTTATGCCTATCTGACGCATGAACCGAATCGCGTACTGACCGAAACGGCTGAAAAGCGTCTCAAGGTGCTTGGTGACCTCGACAGCCTTGGCGCCGGGTTCCAACTTGCGAGCCACGATCTCGACATTCGCGGTGCGGGCAACTTGGTGGGCGATGAACAGTCCGGCCATATCAAAGAGGTCGGCTTTGAATTGTACCAATCGATGCTCGAAGAGGCGATCTTGGAGGCACGTGCTGGCGCGCATGGCCTCGCGAAACCACGCGGCAGCTTCTCGCCGCAAATCACCATCGATGCGCCAATACTTATTCCCGAGGATTATGTCCCCGATCTGTCGGTCCGCATGGCGCTCTATCGCCGTTTGAACGACCTCGAAGAAGGTCAGGACATCGAAGGTTTCGCCGCGGAAATGACGGATCGCTTTGGCCCGATACCGGAGCCAACGCAGAACCTGCTCAAGCTTATCCAGATCAAGCAGAACGCGCTCGTTGCGCAGGTCGCAAAAATTGAGGTTGGCGCCCGTGGTACGTTGGTCAGTTTCCATCAGGACACGCCGCCCAATGTCACAGGATTGCTGGCCTATGTCGACAAATTGGGAGAAACCGCAAAGCTGCGTCCGGACAGCAAGTTGGTTATCAACCGCATATGGGGCGACCCCGCAGCGCGGCTCAACGGTTGTTTGCAGCTGTCACGCGGCCTTGCAAATCTTGCCCGCCGGCATGGCTCCCCTTCACGACCATAGCAGCGAAAAACTTTCCGAACCCTTTCGGCAAATTAATTCAGCTTGGTAGCGCAAGCTTTTCCGCTTACATCGCAAAAATGATCGACGGTTTTGGACGCAGTATCGACTATTTACGGATATCGGTGACCGACCGTTGCAATTTCCGTTGCACATATTGCATGCCCGAAATGCAGAGCTTTTTGCCGCATCCCGATTTGCTAAGCTATGACGAAATCACGACGCTGGTCGCGCGGTTTATAGACCATGGCATTCGCAAAATTCGCCTAACCGGCGGGGAACCGCTGGTTCGCCGTGACATTGCCGTTCTGATCAACGCCCTTGGGCAGCATGTGAGAAGCGGCGCGCTTGAAGAGTTGACGATGACGACCAACGGCAGCCGGTTGGAACAATTCGCGCCCATTCTTGCCAGCGCGGGCATGAAGCGTATTAATGTAAGCTTGGATACGCTCGATCCGGAACAGTTCAAGACGATCAGCCGCGGGGGAGACCTCGAAACGGTATTGAAGGGCATTCACGCTGCCAAAGCCAATGGCCTCGCCATCAAAATCAACATGGTTGCCTTGAAAGGCGAAAATGAAGACGCGCTGATGCCCATGATGGCGTTTTGCGCGGAGCATGGATTCGACCTCACCCTGATTGAAACAATGCCGCTTGGGACCGGCGTATCGGAACGCGAGGCGCAATATATCTCGCTCGACGCCTTCACCGCGCCCATCCGCCAACATTATGACCTGCATCCGCTGGCGCATAAAAGCACTGGACCTGCCCGTTATTGGCGCGTCGATCCATTGGGTCTGCGCTTGGGCCTTATCACGCCAATGAGCCAGAATTTCTGCGACCATTGCAACCGCATCCGCCTTACCACCGATGGCAAAATCTATATGTGCCTTGGATCAGAACTGCACGTCGATTTGCGCAAAGCATTGCGTGAAGGCGTGCCATCCGACGTCGACCATTTGCTTCAGACGGCTTTGCGGCTTAAACCCCAACGTCATGAATTTGAAAACCAATTCGCACAGCCTGACTTAAGGTTAAAGCGACATATGAATGCTACAGGTGGATGACCCAATATACGCAACTTGCGATAATATCGTCAGCGACGCCGCAGGCGCGTGAGGCCGAAGCACAGCTTCGCGCAGTCCATGACTTTGTCTCTCTGGATAGCGCCGACGCTGTAATCGTCCTTGGCGGCGATGGCCACATGCTGCAGGTTTTGCATCAATTGTTGGAAAGCCGCCGCGACATTCCTGC
>DBOA01000176.1 GCA_002299195.1 Sphingomonadales bacterium UBA658 | reverse complement strand
ATCCCTTCGCCCGCTCCAATGATTTCAATGACTTAGGTGATATCGGCTTTGCTGCTCAAAGCGGGCTTGCAGCCTGCGTTTTTATCAGCGTTCTGATTGGAACGCCGGCTCAAAAATCTTCGAAATTCAGTGTTTAAGTCCGCCTGGGATGCGGCATTGCCGGTTTACGCGATTGGCACTGCGCTCATCTTTGTGTTCGGCTCGCTCCTAAAAACGGATGAGCGGCGATTATTCGTAACGCTTTGGGACTGGTCCGCCAATCCCAAACGCCACAAAAGTCACATTTGCTGGGGAAGAGCCGTTGGCGTCGAAAACAGTTCGCCAGCGTTCCAATTGGAACAGTCTGTTTTGACGGACAGCCTAATCGACTTTCGTACTTTTTAATCAGGTTATTGCATTCTTCCGGTCAACGCAGTTGCCGATTTTAATGCATCGCCGAACTTACAGCCATACGTAAGGCACATGCACAAGCGACTTAGCTTGGCACGAACTCAATCTGATTTGCAGCCGCGCCGGACATGATGAAGCCAATGGGCCGTTCCGTTTCTTCCTGCAGATGGGCGATAATGCTGGCTGTGCGCGCGAGCAGGGAAATGCCTTTCAGGGCGGCGAGCGGAAAGCCCACATCCAGCATGACCGCAGGGATCGCGCCATTAACATTGATCGGCAGCGGCCGGCCAATCGCATCAGGTAAAACATCGCGGATGGCGTAGAGCATACCGATATGCTTACCGACAATCCCATGTTCTTCGGCAAGACGAAGTAATAGATTAGCGCGCGGGTCGCCTTCTGAATGCTGTGGATGGCCAAATCCGGGAATCGCTTTTTTCTCAGCGCGTAACGCGACGATTTTTTCTTTGGCAATGTCTGATGCGTTTGCGCCTGCGGCTTCGGTCGCTTCGACGCATTCAGCGTAAAAACGTCCGGCGACTTCTGCACTGCCCAAGACGACGCTGCCACAACCCAACAGACCCGCTGCCACGGCACCATGAAATGCTTCGGGCGCTGCTGCATAGGTCATCCGCGATGCGACGACGCTTGGCACCAGACCATGCTCGGCAATCGCTGCGAGCACTGCATTGCAAAAGAATAGCTGGGTCGGCGTGGGCAGGGTTCCTGTCACCAGCATCCAGAAGTAGCTGGTGAAATCGATCTTGCCGATGACCTCTTCGCACAAATCCATGCCGCGGACGTTTATGCTGTGCGCATCGGATGTGCAGATAGAGGTAAAAGGTTCGTCTTGTTTGCCGATACGCATAATCGCTCCATATTTCGAATTTCGAAGTTGATTTCGTTATTCGAATTTTCTACGATGAAGTCAAGTCTGGAGACACAAAATGGCGAAGCCGCTCAACAATATCACTGTTCTCGAAATGGGAACATTTATCACTGGGCCTGCGGCCGGAATGTTGCTGGCTGACTTGGGTGCAACTGTTATCAAGATTGAGCAACCCAAGGTCGGCGACCCATTCCGTGCCTTCCGCGGCGCATTATACAGTCCGCATTTCCAAACATACAACCGGAACAAAAAGAGCATTACGCTCGATACACGGCTGCCCGAAGACTTGGCGGTATTCGATGCGTTGTTGGCGGACGCAGATGTCTTCATTCAAAACTTTCGTCCCGGCGTTGCCGACAAGATTGGCGTTTCGCCGTCGCGATTGCAGGGATTGAACCCGCGGTTGATCTATGCGTCTATTTCGGGCTTCGGCAATGAAGGCCCGGACCGTGATCGACCCGCTTTCGACACCGTGGCGCAAGCGGTTAGTGGGTTTTTGCGTTTGCTTGTGAACCCCGTGCATCGCCGCGTCGTTGGCCCGGCGCTTGCGGACTCGTTGACCGGTTTCTATGCCGCTTATGGCGTATTGGCGGCGTTGTACGAACGTGAACGGACAGGCAAAGGCCGTCTGGTGGAAACGTCGATGTTTGAATCGATGGCGCACTTCAATCTTGATGACTTCACGCATTACTTTTCCGACAATCAGATCATGGGGCCATATAGCCGCCCCAACGTGTCGCAGTCTTATGTGTTTGAATGTGCCGACGGCGCCTGGATCGCGTTGCACATGTCATCGCCGCCCAAATTCTGGGAAAATCTGGCGACGGCGGTTGGCCAGCCCGACATGCTCTCGCTTCCTATGTTTGAAAGCCGTGAGGCACGCATCGCCAATTACGAAAATGTAATTGGCTTCTTGGCGCCGATCTTCAAGACACGAGATCGCCAGACATGGTGCGATATGCTGCGTGAATTGGAAGTGCCGCATGCGCCGGTTAACACGTCGCAAGAAGCGATTGAATCCGAGCAAGCAAAAGCGCTGCAGCTTTGCGTGGAAGATCCCAATGGCCCGCATGGTGTGTTCCGGACGATTAGATCGCCCGTGACTTTTGACGGCGAACGTGCTCTTGAAGTGACCGCTCCGCCAGTGCTGGGCGCGCATGATGAAGAGCTGGTGGCGCCGCTGCGAAGGACATTGGAAAGGTCGGATTAATGGCTAAAATCGAGAAAGACCCTGAGTATCTCTCGACGCTCGAGCGTGGTCTTTCCGTTTTGCGGGCTTTTGACGACCAGCATCCCGAAATGCGGTTGAGCGAGGTCGCTGCGGTGACTGGCCTTAGCCCCGCCGTTGCCCGGCGCTGTCTTAATACCCTTGTCGCTTTGGGATATGTTGCCCAGCATGATCGCAGCTTCCTGCTGAAACCCGAAGTTTTGGCGTTCGGTTCTGCCTTTCATTCGTCGATGCATCTTGAACAGGTGGTTGTCCCCGCCTTGCAGTCGCTGCGCGATGATACGGGTGACAGCGCGTCGATCGTTTCGCTCGCGGGTAAGGACATTTTGTACCTCGCGCATGTATCGACCAACCGGCGTATCCGCTTGGGGGTAAATGTCGGCACGCGCTTTCCTGCGCATGCCACGTCGATGGGCAAGGCGATATTGGCGTTCTTGTCGGACAGCGAGATTGCTGCATTTCTGGCGACCGCACCATTTGACAAATTTACCGAACACACGGTGACGACAGCGGACGCCATGCGCGAACGGCTTCAGCTCATCCGGGCGCGTGGATATGACTCTGCCTTTGACGAGCTTGATTTTGGTATCGTGTCGGTGGCTGTGCCGGTGTTTGATTCATCGCGGCGTGCGATTGCCGCTGTGAACTGTTCGACATCAACGACTCGCATATCCCAAGAAGCGCTGATTCAGTCCCGACTACCGCTGCTCCGCGAAGCCGCGGCAGAGATTGAATCCGCGCTTCGCAGATTTCCGTCGTTGGCCACCGCTTTACAAGCGGATACGGCGACATAAATATTCGCATATCGAACTTGACTTCGATTTTCGAACGAATTAGAACTATGTGATACGCTTCGGTGATAGAAAGCGTTCGACATAATCCGGGGAGGATGAAGAATGGCATTTCAGTCTGCAAAATGGGCTTCGGCGGCCTTAGTAACTTTAATGGCGTCGGCTGCGACGGTACCAAGCATCGCGTACGCACAAGACGCGGCTGCTGAAGAAGCACCTAAAGAGATCGTGGTCAGCGCACTTCGTCGCGATCAAAATTTGCAGGACGTGCCAGCGGCGGTTACTGCCTTCAGCGCAGAAGCCATCGAGAATGCAGGCATTGAAAAGCCACTCGACTTCATCAACCTGACCTCAAACGTCAATTTGGTGGAAACACAAAATTCCGGCAACGCGTTCATCATTATCCGCGGTATTACGCAGGCACGTAATAGTGAGCCATCCGTCGCAGTCGTTATCGACGGCGTTCAGCAAGTTAACCCTGCCGCATTCAACCAAGAGCTGGTTGATATTGCGCAAATCGAAGTTCTCAAGGGGCCTCAGGGTGGTCTTTATGGCCGTAACGCAATTGGCGGTGCGATCATCATCACCAGCCAGAAGCCAACTGACGAATTCTCCGGCAGCATCAAAGCCGGCATCGACAACGGCTTTGGCTGGAACGTCCGTGCAGGCATCAGCGGCCCTCTCTCCGACACTGTTAAATATCGCATGTCGGGTTCGTACCGCGATACCAAGGGTTATCTGCCCAACACATTCCTGAAGGAAGATGCAGATCCTGTTAAGGACCTTTCGCTGCGCGGCAACCTGCTGTTCGAACCAGGCAATGGCTGGACCGCTGACTTGCGCGCATCTTATGCAAAGCTCGAAACACAGGCGCTCTATTTCAACATCGTCAACGACGTGAATGATGTCAGCCTGCCGATCCGCGTGAACAACCGCGGCATCAACAACCGCGATATTGTGAACGTTGCGGCGAAGTTCGCTTATGAGGGCGACGGCTTCACGGCAACGTCCATTACCTCTTATGACACCGTTAAGGAAATCCTGACCGGCGACGCATTTGACTTCCGTCCGGTCACTGAATCCTTCTTGTACCGTCCAGCCAATTCGCCTTTCGGCTTTGGTCTGGGTTACGGTATCGATATTGCACAAAGCCAATATCTGGACGTTAAGGCCGTCAGCCAGGAAATCCGTATTGAGTCGCCAAAGAACGACAAATTGTTCTGGATGTTCGGTGGCTATTTCATCGATACACAGCGTTTCATTTCGACCGGAAATCTGGTCGATTTTGGCCAAGGTGTGTTCCCGGTTTACCGCACGCCTTCCACCAACCCAGCAAGCCCGCAACAGACGTTCCTTGCCGACAGCCAGAATAACTTCGCATGGGCTGTCTTCGGGAATTTGGGTTATGAATTCTCCGACCAGTTCCGCGTCGATGCATCGCTGCGTTATGACCGTGACAAGCGCGTAAATACGACACTTACGCCAAGTGGATATTTGCCAAACGTTCCCGGTTTTCCGCAGGGTGCGACGGGCGAAAAGCGTCGCGCGACGTTTGACGATCTTCAGCCGAAGGTAACGTTGACCTATCAGCCAACCGACGACGTAACATTGTACGGCGGATACAGCCGTGGGTTCCGTTCAGGCGGCTTTAACCAGACCGGCGTTGGTGGTGTCGCCAGCAGCAACGGCATCGTTGGCGTTTCGGATATCTTTAAAGACGAAACCGCAACAACGTTTGAAGCAGGGGTGAAAACCCGTTTGCTGGATCGCAAGCTGACTTTGAACGCAGCGGTGTATTCGACAATGTCGAAGAACAGCTACTTCTTCGTCTTCCTTGCCGCCAACTCGACGCAGAACCTTGGCAACGTGCCAAAGACCCGCATTCAAGGGTTTGAGGTTGAGGCCAATTTCCGTCCAACATCGGACCTTCAGTTGAATGCTGCTGCGGGTTACACGTTTAGCGAAATCAAGGAATTCCCCGACGCTTCAGCAATTGGCAACGAAGCACCGTTGATTTCGCGTTACACATTCAACCTTGGCGCACAATATACGCCACAGTTGACCGATACGCTTGATGGCCTTTTCCGCGTCGATTATCGTCGCACGGGCAAGACCTGGTGGGAGCCATTCAACACCACTGTTCGCGAGCCAGTCGATTTGGTGGATGCGCGCATTGGTGTCAGCAGCGACAGCTGGACAATGGCTGCTTTTGCCAGCAACCTGTTCAACGAAAAATATAACGCTGAATTCTCACCCGGCGGCTTTGTTTTCAAGGCACGTCCGCGTATTTACGGGTTAGAAGCCAGCTACAAATTCTAAGGAGCGTTTATGACCAAAGTCCTCGTCCTATATTATTCCAGCTACGGCCACATTGAGGCCATGGCAGAGGCCGTTGCTGAAGGCGCACGGTCGGTCGAGGGTACGGTCGTCGACGTTAAGCGGGTCCCTGAACTGGTGCCCGACGAAGTTGCGGCTGCTGCGCATATCAAGGTTGATCAGGCTGCGCCCATCGCAGCGCCTGATGAGCTTGCCAATTACGACGCCATCATTTTCGGAACGCCTACGCGCTTCGGAAATATGGCGGCGCAAATGCGCAACTTCCTCGATCAAACCGGTAGTTTGTGGTTTGCGAATGCTTTGGTGGGTAAGGTCGGGAGCGTGTTCTGCTCAACGGCCAGCCAGCATGGCGGACAGGAAACAACGATTACGTCGTTCCACACAACCTTGCTGCATCATGGCATGGTCATTGTTGGTCTGCCTTATACCTTTAAGGGCAACAGCGAGATGGGCGAAATCAGCGGCGGCACGCCTTATGGCGCAACGACGCTTGCCGGAAATGATGGCAGCCGGATGCCAAGCGAAAACGAATTGGCAGGGGCCCGATTCCAGGGCAACCATGTCGCACAGATCGCGGGCAAACTGATTGCCTAACACGCGATTATAATCATTTAAGCGGACGAGGACACACAGCATGAGCACGCAAATTCTTGCAAAAAGACTGCATCACACAGCCTATGTAACGAAGGATCTGGAGGCGACGCGCGCCTTTTACGAAGACGTGCTCGGCTTCCCATTGATGGCGACATATTGCGAGAAAGATGAGCTTTTCGGCAAAGAGCGTACCTATTGCCACTGCTTCTTTGAATTGGCCGACGGCAGCGCGCTTGCTTTTTTCCAATTTGCCGACCCAGCGGACCAAGCCGAATTTGGCCCGGAGATGCCGGAATCGCCATTCATTCACATCGCTTTGCAAGTCGATAAGGCTGGGCAGGAAGAGCTGGAGCGCCGCATAGCTGCTGCGGGCTTCGTTGAGCCGCAGACATATACGCTTGAGCATGGATATTGCCGTTCGGTCTATGTCAAGGACCCGAACAACATGACGCTTGAGTTCACCTATGACGCGCCGGAAGCCGCGCCACTTGATGAACAACGCCGTGCAGAAGCGCGTTCGGAACTGAGCCGCTGGCTTGCGGGCAACCACAGCAACAACAACCCGTTCCGCGCGATGCACGCCTAATTTGCTGTGCTGGCCAGTCGTCAACACGAAGGGTCAGGCGGCGAAATCGCTGAATCGCGCTGGGTAGACGTTGACGGCGGGCAGCTTCATGTCCGCGCGGCTGGTGCTGGGCCGCTTGTCATTTTGCTGCATGGCTGGACGCTGGACTGGCGTATTTGGGTACCCCAGCTGGCGCTTTTGAATGTCCGTCTCGTGATGCCAGACCGCCGTGGTTTCGGGCTATCAACTGCCCCGCCGATGTTGTCGGCCGAGCGCTACGATATTGACCGCATCGCCAATTTTTTTGGCGAAAGACAGTTTGCGCTGATTGGGCTGTCCCAAGGCGCAGCTGTCGCACTGGATTATGCGCGCACCGGGTCAGACCGGTTACGCGCTGTAAGCCTCATTGGCGCGCCGCTCCATGCGGTGGTCCCCGAACCAGGCGATACGCCAGAGATTGATCGGTCGGCATATGCAAATCTGGTGCGCGACGGCCGCATTGACGATATGATGGCGCTGTGGCGGCGTCATCCGCTCACACGGGTAACCCCTGACGCGCAGGCAATGGTCAATGACATACTCAATGCTTATGACGGCCGTGATCAACATGTGGTCCAAGAACCGTTGCACTTTGCCGCCAAAGATATTGCCGCGCTCGCAATGCCCATTCTTGCAATAGCAGGTGCGCAGGATAGCATCTGGCGGCGACAGGTTGCGGACTATGTCGGCACGAACGCGCCAAAAGGTCATTGCGAAATCATTCCAGATGCGGGACATCTGGCAAATGTCGACGCTGCCGCTGCCGTGAATGGCTTGCTACAGAATTTTTTGAACACATATCATTTGAAGGAAGTTTGAAATGGCCCATGCCGGAGGTTTTTTGACCACGCATGTCGGCAGCCTGCCGCGTGAAGACGACCTGATTGAAATCATGTTCGCTAAAGAAGACGGCTTGCCTTTGGATATGGCCGCTGTCGACGCACGCATCGCAGAGGCTGTTCAGTTCGTCGTCGACCGCCAGGCAGAAGCGGGACTCGACATCATCAACGATGGCGAACAGTCAAAACCAAGCTATGCGACCTACATCAAGGACCGGCTCGACGGCTTTGGCGGGACTGGCAACAGCTTTGCGTTTCAGGATATCGAAGATTATCCGTCGACCAAGGACCGTGTGTTCTCCGATCCGGGCCGCAAGCATCGTAAAACGCCCGCATGTAACGCCCCTATCACGGTCAAGGACATGACGGCTGTCGACCGCGATGCATCGGCGCTGAATGCTGCGCTGGCAAAGCACACAGGCAAGCAGGCGTTCATGAGTGCTGCGTCTCCCGGCGTGACTGCCTTGTTCTTCCGCAATGATTATTATGACAGCGATGAAGACTATGTTTTCGCGCTCGCCGAAGGTCTGCGCCACGAATATGAGGCCATTGCCGCGCAAGGCATCATTCTTCAAGTTGACTGCCCCGACTTGGCCATGGGTCGTCATACGCAGTTTCGCGAACTCGACCTCAGTGGCTTCCGCGACAAGATGGCGCTGAATATCGAAGCGCTGAACCGTGCGACCGCCAATATCTCACCCGAGCAGCTGCGGATGCACATGTGCTGGGGCAACTATCCGGGGCCGCACCATTGCGACGTGCCGTTCCGCGATATCATTGATCTTGTATGGCGCGCCCGTCCGCATGCCATCCAGTTTGAAGCCGCAAACCCGCGCCACGCCCATGAATTTGCGATGTTTGAAGACATTAAATTGCCCGAGGGCAAAGTGCTGATCCCCGGGGTTATTGAATGCCAGTCAAACTATATTGAGCATCCCGAACTGATTGCCCAGCGCATCGCTCGTTATGCCCATTTGGTTGGCCGCGACAATGTCATGGCTGGTGCAGATTGCGGTTTCAGCATCCATGTCGGTTCCGGCAGCGTCGACCGTAGTGTCGTCTGGGCGAAGATGGGGGCACTGGCCGAAGGCGCAAAAATCGCTTCGGCACAGTTCTGGCCATAATCAACCCACTAATATGGAGCTAAACATCCGCCACATCGGTCCGCTTTCGGATGAGCCAAAGATAAATTGAACGTCTGCATTTATCTAAAACCTGAACACAAAGCTCTTTGAGCAAATCGCGCTGAAAATGTTCGGATCGTGTTCGGATTTTTTAGGAGCTTTATAAAAAGCTGATTTAGAACGGAAATTTCATAGAGCCGAATCTTGCCAAGGTTGGGGTCGAGGGTTCGAATCCCTTCGCCCGCTCCAATGAATTCAATGACTTAGGTGATGACGCCTCTGCTGCCCAAAGCGGGGTTGCAGCCTGCGTTTTAATGATCGTTCTAATTGGAACGCCTGTTCAAAAATCCTGGAAATTCAGTTCTTAAGTCGGCCTGGGATGCGGCATTGCCGGTTTACGCGATTGGCACTGCGCTCATCTTTGTGTTCGGCTCGCTCCTAAAAACGGATGAGCGACGATCATCCGTAACGCTTTGGGGCTGGTCCGCCAATCCCAAACGCCACAAAAGTCCGATTTGCCGGGGAGGAGCCGTTGGCGTCGAACACCGTTTGC
>DBOA01000205.1 GCA_002299195.1 Sphingomonadales bacterium UBA658 | reverse complement strand
CGTCTCCGCCAGATTTTGATGGCAAAAACATCAGCCCGTTAAATGATGCGCGCGAATCCTGCCGTGCCACGCGCCGAGGGTGCACTTGCCTCAGGCTTGTTCAATTGCAGGGCGGTATTCAACATTTGCCCCACATCGCCTTCGTTCCCAAGGATGGCTTCCATGCTGCGAACGCATAAGCAGACTTTATCATCCGCTAAATCATACCAGATTTGCTTGGACGCACGGCGCGTTTTTACGAGGTCGTTGCGACGCAATTGCGCAAGTTGCTGGCTAAGTGCAGGTTGGCCGATGCCCGTTGCTAAGCGTTCATTTCGGATTTCACCTTTATCGTAACATTAGTTGCTTATTTGTTGAGATTGTTCGCCCGCGCGGCGATCCATTCATCGACGCGGCGTTCCAGGATGGACAGGGGTTGCGAACCCGACGCGATCAGAAGGTCGTGGAAGCCCTTGATATCGAATTTTGCGCCAAGCGCAGCTTCAGCTTTTTTGCGCTCTGCCATGATCTTGAGCATGCCAATCTTGTAGCCAGTGGCTTGCCCGGGCAGCGTGATGTAGCGGCGCACCTCGGAACGTGACCGTTCAATCGGCTGCCGGCCAGTCGTGTTCATATAGGTCACGGCTTGGTCCTCGGTCCAACCCAGCGCGTGAATGCCGGTGTCGGTCACGAGCCGCGCTGCACGGAACAGTTCTGCATCTAGCCGCATGAAATCCGCGGCAATGTCCGGAAACGCATTCATTTCCTTGCACAAGGCTTCGGCATATAGCGCCCAGCCTTCGCCAAATGCGACATAGCCAGTGACCGAACGGAATTTGGGCCCGCCTTGCTGCCGCACCTGAATGTCGCCCTGAGTGTTGTGGCCGGGAACCGCTTCATGACACATCAGCGTGTACAGCGCCGCCGGATCGGGGGTCATACCCACAAGATGCACATAGGTGCGGGCGGGCCGCTTGCCATCGGGGCTTGGCGCAGACGCGTGCGCGGCGCCGCCCGCCACTTCGCTGAACGCAGGCTCGCGCACCACTTCAATACCGAAAGCTGGCGTCATGCCGAAATAGGCTGGCAACAGCGTGCGTGTTTTGGCGACAAAGGCATTTGCGGTGGCGAGATATTCGGCCCGTGCGGCGTCGTCAAAAGGCTTTGGCGGATACAGCTTGGCCCGCCCGGCGTAAAAAGCGCTGCGGTCCTTGAATCCCGCCTTTTGCGCCAAGGCGTCTTGCTCCGCTTCAATGCGCGCCACTTCCTGAAGACCGATTTTGTGAATTTGGTCTGCGGTATAGTCCATTGTCGTATTCAGCTTCAGTTCGTTGGCGTAATAGTCCGCACCGCCGGGAAGCGAAATGGCACCAACGCGGCCGCTTGGAGCCGCTGGCAAGCTTGCCTTGCCCCACGCAATCACGCGACCATAAGCAGGCTTCAGATCAAGTATGGCCGCGCGCGCTTCGGCGAGCATGGCGTCCGCATCGCCGCGCGACATTTTGCCCGCTGTCACCAATGCCTCGGTCTTTGCCTGAACATCTGCCCAAAGCGCCGAGTCTGGTCCGGTCGTGAATGGCGCGCCGCTGGTGAGCTTCTCGCTCCCTGAAATGACGGACTCGACCTGAAATTTGGGTGCGCGAATGCCAGCGCGTTCGCTCGCTTGAGTCCGCTCAATCGCCATGTCCAGCACCGCAGGCATGCCGCGCAACCGAGCGATATAATTCTTTAGGTCCGTGGCGTCGGCGACCCCATGGGTGTTTACCAAAAAGTCTGCCAGCTGGCTGTGCACCGAATAGAGGCGCGAGTAGAAAGGCGGGCGGTACATCCGGTTCGCTTCGCTTATGACAGCGCGGTCGGCTTCCAATGCCCAGATATCGAAATTCACCTGTGCTTCGGGCGAAATGTCGGCGCGGTTGAATGCGGCTTTCATGCGGGCGACGCTTGCCTGACGCCATTTGACCTGTTCGGCTGCCGCATTGTCGCTGATATCATTCCAGCGGTCGCCGCCGTCTTTCAGGCCAAGGCGCGTTGCCACTTGGGGCTGTTGCTTGAGATATTCGCTGAATTCCGCATCCAAAAATGCGGTTAGCCGCGCATCTTCGCTGGCCATGCCGACGGACGTGGCCGGGGCTTGGGCATCTACAGCGGTGGCTGGCAAAATCAGGTTGGCACAGACGGCTGCGACGCCCATCTTAAAAGTGCTTTTCATAAACTCTCCATATATTTGCTGCCGACCGTATGCCTGTGCGCCAGCCATGTGAAGCGATTTTAATGGCACGAACCTATGCCCGCGCTTGGTCGGCGCAGATGAATTCACGTCATTGGCCGTTCGCCCGATGGCGCAATCGAAACCGTCAAACTTTTGTCGGAAAACCCCGAACGGTATCGCGCCGCGGCTATCGGGCCGAAAATTTCAGCCCGATCCAGAATATCCGGGGTGTTCCAAGGTCGATGGACGTTCCCACTTTGCGGGTCACAACCTCTTCATTGAGGATATTCTCAACCCGGCCGGTCAATGCGATCTGCCGGGTGAGGGGGATTTGTGCAAAGCCGTCAAAGGTAAGCGCCGATGGCAAAATATTCGCCTCAAGATCATCTTCGAATTGTGCGCCGACATAACGGGCTGTTGCGGATAATATTGCTCCGGCGCGTGGCGTCCACCGCACGGTCGCATTTGCAGCATGGCGGGGGCTTTGGGCCGGGGTGAGCCCGTTGAGGCCGCTGGCGATGCCTGATGCGCGCACTTTGCTGTGGCTGAACGCGTAAGATGCGGCAATGCTGACCACACCAAATTGCGCTTCGCCGCTGAGCTCGACGCCCTTGGCAATGACAGCATCGACATTGCCGCGCTGGCGCAGATTAGTGCCAATCGTGACGTTGGCGATGGCATCGTTAAGCCTGTTGTAAAACACTGTCGCGCCAACGGTCACGCCAGTGGCGGGCTGGACATCAAACCCCGCCTCGACACCGCGCAGCTTTTCCACGTCCAACGCCTCATTGGCGCGCGTTGCGACCGGGAAGACCGTGAACGGGCGGTAGAGTTCGTTCAGCGTTGGCAAACGAAAGCCGGTATAGGCCGCAGCACGGAGCGCAACGCCATCGGTCGGCGCATAGAGTGCGCCAATCCGCGCGCTGGACTGCCAATTTGCGCGTTCGGCAAAGGCATCATCGCGCACGACGGTTCCGTTGGTGGCGCGCTCTGCAAAAAAGCCATTGTCGATGGTCCAGCGATCTGCGCGGATGCCGCCGGTCAGCGTCAGATCGCCAAGCGTCCAATCATTCTCGGCGAAAACACCAAATGTCGCGCTGTTGCCACCGGCGTTGCGGCGTGCGGTCACGAGGGCGGTGACGCCGCTGTAGACATCCTCAAACAGCTCGCCTTCGGATAGCCGCGCGTCTACGCCCATGCGCAATTGATGATCGCCGCCAACGGGTGGCCTGACCTCAATTTTGCCGCCGACCCCAGTGGATGGCGTGTTTCTTTGGTCGAGCGTTTTGCGGAACGACGTGGCGCTGATGACGATGTTCGTAAAGTTGCGTGCCTGAATATAGGCCAGCGCGTCGACTTGCCAGCGCCCCTGCGACACGATGCGGATGCTCGCGTCCTGTCCTTCTGAGCTGCTGTCTGCGCCTGCAAATCTTAACGTCCGATGGTCCTGAAAAATCAGCCCACGCAACTGCAGTTCAACACCGTCCGCCAACGGCGCAACGGCGCGTAATCCGGTTGACCAGCTGTCGTAGGCGGCGCGGACGTCGGTTGGCTGGCGGGTGGCGCTTGGCGCGGTGTAAAACCCGTCGCCGCGATCCCACCGACCCGATATGCTGACAAATCCGGCACCGAGATCAGTCGCGAGGCCAGCGGACAATTCGCTAGCGTTGCCGCTGCCGTAAAAGGCCGACAATGCCGCGTCGGGCAGGTCGGCCCGCCCCGCGCTGTTCAGTTCGATGGTCCCTGCGACGGCCCCTGCACCAAAGGCACCATTGCCGCCGCCGCGCGTGACGCGAATGGAGGATAAACGTTCGGGGGTGATCGCGCTAAAGGGGATGTAACCAAAAAACGGGTCGGCCTGAGGCACGCCATCAAGCAGCACCAGCGTGCGGCTTGACGCATTGCCGCCAAGCGCGCGCAAGGTGGCCCCTTGTGCCGATGGATTGGCTGATCGGCTGTCCGAACGCCGGAACTGTTGAAAGCCAGCGACATCGGCGAGGATATTTTCGATGCGGCCAGATGCTTCGCTGCTTAGGCGCGCGCGGTCGATTTCCACCGAGCCATAAGCGGGATCACCCTTCGTCTGGTCCAGTCCTTTTCCGGTGACAATGATAATCGGTTCGGCGCTCTCCTGCGCATAAGCGGCAGGCGCACCGATGACGAACGCCAATAGCGAGGTGCGAGCCAATAGCGTGATCATGCAGGTTCCCAAAAAATGAAGGATAAGGATATTGCGGCGTTCTGAAGCCAATATATACACCGTCACCAATTTTTGAACCATAATATACCGAGGTTGCATTAATGGTCTGACACGGGCATTGGCGGCGCACGGAATTAGGAGAAGAGCTATGCGTCAAATCGATCATTTCATTAGCGGTGGCACGGGTGCCAGCGCATCGCGTTTTGGAGATATAATGGATCCAAACAATGGCGGCGTTCAGGCCCGCGTTGCATTGGGCGATGCCGCTGTGTTGGAACGCGCGGTGCAGGCAGCATTGGCCGCGCAACCGGCGTGGGCGACGACCAACCCGCAGCGCCGTGCGCGCGTGATGTTTGAATTCAAACGCTTGGTTGAAGCCAACATGGACGATCTGGCGCATATGCTGTCGTCCGAACATGGCAAGGTCATTGCCGACAGTAAGGGCGACATTCAGCGCGGGTTGGAAGTCATCGAATTTTGCTGTGGCATCCCGCATGTTATGAAGGGCGAATATAGCCAAGGTGCTGGCCCCGGCATTGATGTATATTCGATGCGTCAGCCTATCGGCGTTGGTGCAGGTATTACCCCGTTCAACTTCCCCGGCATGATCCCCTTGTGGATGTGCGGCCCCGCGATTGCGACGGGCAATGCCTTCATTATCAAGCCAAGCGAACGCGACCCCAGTGTTCCTGTGCGGTTGGCGGAACTGTTTATCGAAGCTGGCTTGCCCGAAGGCATTTGCCAGGTTGTGCATGGCGACAAGGAAATGGTCGACGCCATTCTGGACCACCCCGCCATCGGCGCTGTCAGCTTTGTCGGTTCGTCCGACATTGCGCATTATGTTTACAATCGCGGCGTTGCCAACGGCAAGCGCGTGCAGGCCATGGGCGGCGCAAAGAACCATGGCATCGTTATGCCCGACGCAGACCTCGACCAAGTCGTGAATGATTTGGCTGGTGCGGCCTTTGGTTCAGCTGGTGAACGCTGCATGGCGCTCCCCGTCGTCGTGCCTGTTGGCGACGATACGGCAGAGCGTTTGAAGGCGAAGCTCATTCCAGCGATACAAGCACTACGCGTTGGCGTCTCGACCGATGCCGAAGCGCATTATGGTCCGGTTGTAACCGCGCAGCATAAGGCGAAGGTCGAGGGCTGGATCCAGACTTGCGTTGATGAAGGCGGCGAGCTGATTGTCGATGGACGCGGGTTCAAGCTGCAGGGGCATGAAGAAGGTTACTTCATTGGGCCAACCTTGTTCGACCATGTGACGACGGACATGGAAAGCTATAAGGAAGAAATCTTCGGCCCAGTGCTGCAGATCGTCCGTGCGGCCAACTTTGAAGAGGCCTTGGCGCTTCCGTCGAAGCACCAATATGGCAATGGCGTCGCGATCTTCACCCGCAATGGCCACGCCGCCCGTGAATTTGCCGCGCGCGTCAATGTCGGCATGGTCGGCATCAACGTGCCGATCCCCGTTCCCGTTGCCTATCACAGCTTTGGCGGCTGGAAACGCTCTGCCTTTGGCGACACCAACCAGCACGGCATGGAAGGCGTGAAGTTCTGGACCAAGGTCAAGACCATCACCCAGCGTTGGCCAGATGGCTCGCCCGATGGTGGCAACGCGTTCGTCATTCCCACCATGGGGTAAATCACATGAAAATCGCATTTATCGGTCTGGGCAACATGGGCGGCGGCATGGCCGCCAACCTCGTTAAGGCAGGGCATAGGGTAAATGCGTTTGACCTGTCGGCCGACGCTTTGGCGCGGGCGCAGGAAAATGGCTGCGCCACCCTTACGTCCGTGCGTGATGCAGTCGATGGTGTTGACGCTGTCGTATCGATGCTGCCCAATGGCAGTATCGTCGATAGCGTATTTGAAAATGATGTATTGGGCCATGCCCCCAAGGGCGCGGTGTTGCTCGATTGTTCGACGATTGATGTTGATACTGCGCGCAAGGTGACGGCGGTTGCTGTCGCCGCTGGCTATGACATGGTTGACGCGCCCGTCTCAGGCGGCATTGCGGCCGCCAATGGGGGCACGTTGACCTTCATGGTGGGTGGCACCGATACCGCCTTTGCACGGGCAGAACCGATCCTGTCGGCGATGGGCAAGGCTGTCATTCATGCTGGCGGATCAGGGGCCGGTCAGGCGGCAAAGATATGCAACAACATGCTGCTGGGTGCATCGATGATCGCGACCTGTGAGACTTTTGCCATGGCGGAAAAGCTTGGGCTCGACCTTCAAACCTTTTACGACATTTCGTCGAAAGCCTCTGGCCAAAATTGGTCGATGACCAGCTATTGCCCCGTTCCAGGCGTCGGACCGACATCGCCTGCGGATAATGATTATCAGGGCGGATTTGCGACCGCACTGATGCTAAAGGACCTTAAGCTGGCGATGGAAGCTGCGCAGTCGGTCAACGCCGATGTGCCCATGGGCGCGCGGGCGGCGGAACTATACGCGCAATTTGATGCGGCTGGAAAAGGCGGCATGGATTTTTCGGCGATCATTCAAAGCCTGAAAAACTAACGCCAAACATCTGCGCTCTGCGCTTTGATGACGCAGCGGGATTGCCAGCGCGACCCAAAACATTCTAGAACCACCGAGACATTCAATCTTACCCGTCTAGCAGATCAAACATGGCCTGCGCTGACATTGAGGAGTTTACCGTGCAGTCAGTCACCACGCAGAAAATCGATGATATCCTTGTTGTTCTTGTCGATAACCCGCCCGTTAATGCGCTGTCATGGCATGTCCGGCAGGGGCTGAAGGACGGTTTTGAACAGGCACTTGCCGACGACTCGGTCAAAGCGATTGTGCTGCGTTGTGCGGGATCAACCTTCATTGCAGGCGCCGACATCACCGAATTTGGAAAGGCGCCGCAAGGGCCTGATTTCAATGCGGTGCTCAACATGATTGAAGCGGCGCATAAGCCTGTCGTCGCTGCAATCCATGGGACGGCGCTTGGCGGGGGATTGGAAACCGCACTTGTCTGCCATTACCGTATCGCGGTGCCATCGGCCCGGCTTGGTGTTCCAGAGGTCAAGCTTGGCCTGCTGCCAGGTGCGGGTGGCACGCAACGGCTTCCTCGTGTCGTGGGGATTGAGGCTGCCGCAACTATGTGCGCGCTTGGAGAGCATTTGCCCGCCGCTAAGGCCGCGGCAATTGGCTTAGTCGACAAGCTTGCCGGCGAAGATAGCCTGGCGGAAGATGCCATCGCTTATGCACGTGAATTGATTTCTGCCGGTCCTCGGCCAACCCGCGACCGGCCTCTTACAGGCGATGTCGGCGTCATTGAACAGTTGAAGGCTGCCAATGCCAAAAAATGGCGCGGCTTTGATGCGCCTTACGCCAATTTGGCCTGCGTTGAGGCCGCGACACGCCTGCCATTTGATGAAGGCATGCAATTCGAGCGCACTGAATTTCTCAAGCTGATGGGCGGTTCGCAATCGGCTGCGCAGCGTCACATGTTCTTTGCCGAACGACAGGCGGCGAAAATTGACGGACTGCCCAAGGATTTGGCCCTGCGCGCCATTAAGAAAGTCGGCGTCATTGGTGCAGGCACGATGGGCGGCGGCATATCGATGAATTTCCTGTCCAAGGGGATTCCCGTGACCATCGTCGAAATGGTTAAAGAAAATCTGGATCGCGGCGTGGGTGTCATCCGCAAGAATTACGAAAATAGTGCCGCCAAGGGTCGCTTCACGACTGAACAGGTCGACGGCATGATGGGTCTGTTGACGCCGTCACTCGCGCTTGAGGATCTCGCAGATTGCGACCTCGTGATCGAAGCTGTGTATGAGAGCATGGACGTCAAGAAAGAGGTGTTTGGCAAGCTTGATGCCATTTGTAAGCCCGGTGCAATTTTGGCGTCGAACACATCCTATCTCGATGTCGATGAAATCGCGGATAGCACCTCGCGTCCTCAAGACGTGGTTGGAATGCACTTCTTCTCGCCCGCCAATGTGATGAAATTGTTGGAGGTCGTCCGCGGAGCAAAGACTGCGGATGACGTGCTCGCAACCGCGATGGCCATCGGCAAGAAAATCGGCAAAGTCGCGGTGGTCGCTGGCGTCTGTCACGGCTTTATTGGCAACCGGATGCTGTCAACGCGCCAACAGCCAGCGATGCAATTGTTGTTGGAAGGCGCAACACCTGCGCAAATAGACAAGGTCCATACCGATTTTGGCATGCCGATGGGGCCATTCCAGATGAGCGATCTCGCTGGCCTTGATATTGGCTGGCACCGCGACCCAAGCCGAATTGAAACGATCCGTGACGCCTTGTGCGCTGCCGGCCGTTTTGGTCAGAAAAACGGCAAGGGCTTTTACGATTATGATGAAAAGCGCGTCGGCACGCCAAGTGCTGAGGCGCTTGCTATCATAGAAGAGTTCCGGTCGACCTCTAACTTGCCGAAACGCGAGATCAGCGATCAGGAGATTGTCGAACGCACACTCTATCCGATGGTTAATGAAGGCTACAAAATACTTCAGGAAGGCAAAGCCCAGCGGCCATCCGATATCGATGTGGTCTGGATCTATGGCTATGGCTGGCCCATTTATCGCGGCGGCCCCATGTTCTGGGGCGACCTTGAAGGTGCTACAAAAATTGTCGACGCGCTTGAGCGGCATGGCGTTACGGTGGCAGAAAGCCTGAAGGCCAAGGCTTAAGCTCTAAGCGCCGATCAACAGTCATGTGTGCGAACGGTTGTCGGGAGCGGCGGCCGTTTGTACCTTATCGCGCAGCTAATAATCGATAGCCCACGTGCCGTGAACGGTCTGGTGCGGCTAGGCGTGTTCGGTGGACGTGATTGTTGGGTACTTCATGAAAAGAACCGGTCCTTTCATATAGGGGATTATACGTCAGGCATTTTGATTGGTGACTTCACTCAATGTGCCGATGAACTGGTCGGTGCATCGATCCCAATCGAAACTTTGCGCATATGCAGCAGCGTCGGCTTTGCGCACATTAAGCGCGTTCTGAATCGCAGAGGACAGGTCGTCGCTTAAAGATCCGACCGGTCGTGACAATTCGGACCAGGGACCGCGACCATCCGGACCAATAATATCCAAAGGACCAGGGACGGGAAATGCAGCGACCGGAAGTCCAGATGCCAACGCTTCGATCATCACCAACCCAAATGTATCGGTTCGACTTGGAAATACAAAAACGTCTGCGGTGGCATAGGCGCTTGCCAGTTCAGTTCCCTTGAGCGTTCCCAGGAAAATGGCATTGGGATATTTTATTCTTAATTCAGACAAAGCAGGGCCGTCGCCTATAACGACCTTACTGCCTGCGACTTCCGCAGATAGAAAGGCTTCCAGATTTTTCTCCACGGAAACACGGCCCACGGAAATCATGACGGGTTTGGGTAGGTTTGCCAACCGGGGATGGTCGGGCTGGTCTCCATGAAAAAGGCTATGGTCGATGCCGCGTGACCACAGGCGCGTATTGGGGATACCCCGCACTGAAAGCTCATCCATAAGACCCCTTGTCGCGGTCAGGACGGCACGAGATGGCTTGTGGAACATCCGCATAATTGGCCAAAACCACTCAGCGGATAGCCCCGTTCGTACAGCAAGATAATCCGGAAAGCGGGTATGAAATGCCGAGGTAAAGGGCACATCATGCGCAAGGCACCATGCCCGTGCGCTCCAACCAATTGGGCCTTCGGTCGCGATATGGACAATGTCCGGAGCCATGGCATGTAAAGCCTTGCGCACGCCAAAGCGGGGTGCCAGCGCAAGGCGGATTTCCGCATAGCCGGGGCAGGGAATGGAGGTGAACCGGTCCGGTGCGATCACTTCGACGGTATGTCCGCGCGATTTCAGCCGGTTGACCGTTTCGGTCATCGTCCGGACAACGCCGTTGACTTGCGGCAGCCAAGCGTCCGTTGCGATGGCGATCCTCACGCCGCGATCGAAGCCCGCTTTTCAGCAGCTTTACGGACATGCGCAGCCCAATCGATAATCGCCATGGATCCGTCTTTTGCCTCGGTCAACGCGGTGCAGCTTTCGACCCAGTCGCCGTCATTATAATAAGTAATCGATCCAAACTGCCGGATTTCGGCAGAATGGATGTGACCGCACACAACGCCCTGAACACCGCGAAGCGCTGCCTCGCGCGCGACCACTTCTTCATATTGCCCGATAAACTGTACTGCGTTTTTGACGCGCATTTTAAGATAGGATGAAAGCGACCAATACGGCATGTTCAACCTGCGGCGCACCGCATTCAGAACGACGTTGGCTTTCAAGAGCAGCGTATACGCTTGGTCACCCAAAAAAGCGAGCCAGCGGGCATATAGCACGATGCCGTCAAAGGCATCGCCGTGCGTAACGAGTAATGCGCGGCCGTCGGCGGTCTCGTGGATCGCTTCCAACTGCACCTCAACGCCGCCAAAGCTCAGGCCCGCATAATCACGGAACATTTCGTCATGGTTGCCGGGAATATAGACAACGCGGGTCCCGCGATGCGCCATTTTCAACACCCGTCTGATGACTTCATTATGTTGGTCGGGCCAATACCAACCCTTGCGTAACCGCCAGCCATCGACAATGTCGCCGACCAGATAAAGCGTCTCACATTCGATGGAATGCAGAAAGTCGCTCAGCAGTCCCGCCTGGCACCCTGCTGTCCCCAAATGCACATCAGAAATCCACACCGTGCGAAACCGCATCTTTGGTTGGTAGCTTTTGGGTTCGGGCTTATCGAACCATGCTGGCAGTTTTGGACCTTTTCCATCGCTTTTAAAAAGCAGGCTGTCGCTTAATTCAGTGGTTGTCATATTGCCCATTCCTCGTTGTCTTAATGAAACCCTAAACAACGGATGAGTCATGTGCGTGGCAGATCAATGACAGATTTTTTGCCATTAAGAATTGCCAATTGTCATTATCGGACCGCAGGCATCTCTGCGTCAGGCAGAAGCGCACCCATGGCTTTGGCAAGCGTTGGTGCGATGGAGCGCATGTCGATTTCGCCCAGGCTGCGTCCCTTGGCAACGCCTTTACCTATCATCATGAAGCTTGACCGCATCAATGGGCTATGGGGAAAATACCCGTGCATGCCCTTGCTGCCAGACGCGCTCAGCAATGGCGCATCCGGTCCCTTGAAGCCGCCTGCATACGCATTGGGGGCATAGCTGATGTAAAAGCTCGCTTCCGGATTTGCGCCAAGGCGCGCTATTTCTGCGGGCTCTGCAATTTCTGCGATGCAGTTTTTCGGATCGGCCTTGAGCGTAGCTAACACACCTGCGACACGCGCTTTCAGCGCGGCGTCATCTGGACGTGCCAAAATGATCGCTGACGATCCGCCCGAGTTCCAGGGGCTGGCTTCCCAGCTTTTGATTTTGCCGTTACCGTCGAGCACAATCAGGCCAGCGTCGATGAACGCACGGTACAAGTTGATTTCGGTGTCGACCTTGGAAAAGCCATGGTCCGATACAACAGCAATGACGCTATCGGGATGCGCTGCCATTTGCGCGGAAACGATCTGGCCAACGACCTTATCGATCCGGGTTAAAACAGCATAAGCTGCGGCTGTGTCTGGACCTTTTTCATGCTGCTCATGGTCGAGCGCGGTCAGATACACAGTTGTGAAATCCGGTTTTTCGCGCCTGATAAGCGCGGCGGCAAAACGGCCGCGGGTTTCGTCACCCTCTATGCTCTCGTCAATGCCCGGCGCGTAGCTGCCAAGGTCTGTTTCAAGCGCTTCTACAAGGCCGGGCGTCGCAAGCGCCTTTAGCAGCTTTGCATCATCATTATGCCCCGTCCGCCATATCTGCGGGATGTTCCATCTAACGGCTTTCGCCTGAACGCTGACCGGCCAGTGAATATTTGCTGTGCTAAGACCGGCCTTGGCAGCCGCATCCCACAGGGTGGGGACTTTGAAATCTGTGGCGTACCAATACCATCCGCCTTGGTTGATCTGCATGGGATCAAAGCTGTTATTGCCGACAATGCCGTGCTTTGCGGGGCTAACACCCGTCAGCAAAGTTGCATGGCTGGGATAAGTGACGGTCGGAAGAACGCCCTTCACCTTATCAGCGTAAGTTCCGTTCGTGATAAATTGTTTCAGGTTGGGAACCTGTATGCCGCGCTCTTCTGACTTCAGAATGTCTGCTGGCTGCAAACCATCAATTGAGATCAGCAGCACCGGCTCAGCCGAAGCCGCCGATGGCAGCGCGCTCACAAGGAGCGCGCTGCCAATCAGCAAAGCCGATTTCATCAGAAACCAGCTTTCAATGTTACAAAGACCTGACGCGGTGAACCCGCCAGCAAGGTTTGGTTATCGCCGCTGTTGCCAAAGCCGTTTGAACCAATGGTAGAGACATACTCTTTACCGAACAGGTTCGTGGCATTCAGTTGCAGTTCAAGCGGTGCACGAAGCCCCGCATCCAGGCGGTAACCGACTGTGGCGTCAACGAGGACACGGCCAGGTACCGAGCGATCATTCAAATAGTTGAAGTAACGCTTGCTCATGTAATTGGCACCAACGCGTCCGAAGAATGCGTCACTGTCATAAGCCACTTCGGCGCGCAGCAGATGCTTTGGCGTGTCGACGACTTCTTTGCCCTTCGTGGCGATAACCGCCGTTGGGGTGATGACGTTTTCACGATATGTTGCACCGGTGTAGCTATATGATGCGAACAAGGTCATGCCGCCGCCCAGACGTACATCGCCTGCTGCTTCAAAGCCGAGCGAACGGACGCTGCCGACATTTTGAAGAATGGCAGGGTTTCCAACGATGCCTGCGCCGGTTTGTACACCCAACAGGCGGTTGCGGAAGTTGACATAATATACACCGATCACGCCGTTGAAGACATTGTCGTTGTAACGCGCGCCAAGCTCAAACGTGTCCGAGCTTTCTGGCTTCAGGCCACGTGTGACCAAGGCGTTGAAGCCGGCTTGCGTTGTGGCAAATGGTCCGCTTGTCGCTGATGAAACAAACGCGCGGGTGACTTGCGTGAAACCACCGAAGATTTCGGCTTTATCCGTCATCTTATATGCAACGCCTGCATGCGGCTGGAACCAGTCTTGCGACTTGATTTTGCCGGCAGCCAACGAACCCTGAATGCGTGGGTCGGATTCATTATTGACCTGGAAACCCTTCCAACCAAGGTTGATAGTCAGATCGCCAAGGCTGATCTTGTCCTGCACATAATATTGAAGCGTGTCGGTGTTGAAATCGAACAGCCACTGCGTGAAGAACGGGTTGGCCAAGAACTTGGTGTGATCAAGGCCAGGCGTCGTGTTGCTTTCATAGGCATAAAAACGACGCGCTTGCGTGAAGTCGTTATGCTCGTACCAGCTACCAACAGTTACCGCATGGTCGCCAACTTCAGCGTTCAGCGAGCTGAATACGCCGCCACGTTGGATGTCATACTCGGTTGTGCGCGCCGACATGGGCACGCCATTTGGACTTGGAACATATGGCGTGCCCCATGTGCCTTGACCGGTATTATTGTGATAATATGCTTTGATTTTGAAGGTGACGCCATCGGCCAAAGGCGCGGTCAGGCCATAAGAAGCGAGCAAATCTTTACGCAGGCCTGATGCATCATAATAGCTGTCATCGAGATTATTGATTGGGGCAACATATACACCACGCGCCGCGGAAATCGCCTTGGCATAATCAGGGAAATAGTTGTCATGGTCATAACCGAGGCGATTAATCATCTCCAGCGAGAGATCCTGATAATCCTGCTCAGCGCGGTCGGAGTAGGAGAAGAATCCGTCAAATTCGGCATCACCCACTGGAATTATGGCCTTGGCGTTTACGTGCATGCTGCGCTGTTCGCCGCCGCCCTTCCACTTGTCGGCATTGTGGTAAACGCCGGATAGAAATCCGCGAACGCCGCCCGCTTCTCCAAAGTTGATGCGGCCAAATGCGCGCATCGTGTTGGACGAACCATAAGTCAGGTTCGCATCAACGCCGAAGCCGTCGCTTGGGTCAGCCGAGAAAAACTCGAGCGTGCCGCCAAGGTTGTTCGTGGCTTGTGTGCCAATGGAGCCCGAACCTTGCGAAACGCGGGTAACGCCGATGTTTTCCGAAATGATTGCGCGGCCGATGTGCAGGCCGTTGTTGTTACCATAGCTTGAGTCGCCCAACGGAATGCCGTCGAGTGTGTAGCCGAGCTGGTTCTGGTTAAAGCCACGGATCGAGACCCGGCTTGACCATTCATATGTTCCGAACGGGTCGGCAGATTGAAAGCTGACGCTTGGCAGCTTCTCAATGGCTTTTAATGGGCTGGTGCCTGGCGCGAGGATCAGAAGTTCTTTGCTCGACACTTCTTGAACCTGACGGGTCTCGCCTTGGCCGAATACGACGATTTCGGCTTCTTCTGAGTCGGCGGTTGTTGGAGCATTCGATTGCTGCGCCATAACTGGCACCGATCCGAAAGCGACTCCAGCTAAAAGCATCATAGTAATTTTACGCATTTTGGCATCATCCCTGTGTTGGTTTGCAGCGCCCAATTAGGGAAGGGTGGTGGCACTTTGATGCGCTTAATGTGCGACTTTGATAGAAGTTATGTGTCTGAAATATTACCGAATTTGAAGCGCAGTTTTCGACCCATGGAAAAAATTACACTTATATTACAAATATATTGCAGCGATGTCATATCAGTGTAATATTCGCATCAGGGATAAGGAGAAAACCGATGAAACTGCTACTAACAGGCGCCTTGGTAACTGGCTTGATGGGCTTTGCAGCCCACGCCCAACCGACCATGAATATTGAAACAGCGTATCCAAAAGGGTCCATTGGTTATGAGGCTCTCGTAACGGGCGACAATGAACGGGCAGTTTCTCAAATACTGTCAAGCGCGCAAGTTAGCCGGCATGATCCTGCGAAGCTGATCAACCTTGGGCGTGCCTATGCGCGCATGGGCCGTATGGAAGAGGCTTCGAATATGTTCGCCGCTGCGATGCAGAGCCGTGACAGCGTCGATCTGGTGCTCGCTGACGGACGCGTAATGAATTCAAAAGACGCTGCACGCAAAGCATATGCCAGCTTGCAACCGCGGATTGCCACGCGCTAATCTCGTTTCACGCGTTTTGGGTTAACGTGTTAATACATTATTTATAACGCGCATGTAAGGCGGGTCATGTGGCCCGCCTTACGCTTTTTTGGCGTGCCAGTTCGCTGTGACCCGCCCGTTCTGAGACTGTCACATATCTGACGCAAAAAATTCTTCTAAATGCAATGTTATAAGCACAGCCATGTCACAGCTCGCCCCTATTTGCCGCATGGTCAACGGGTGGGGCCTTATGATGATTCGATTCTGGTCCGTTGCATTTGCCCATATCGGGCACGTCTTATTTGTTGCGGAGATTTAGAATGTTAAACCCAAAATTGCGTGGGATCGTGTATGCGACGGCAGCTGCTGCCCTCGTCACCGGCTGTGGCGCAGATGATATCGCGTCACCAGGCACTGGTGGTAACATCACCATCAACAACCCGGCTGCACCTCCGCCGCCACCACCACCACCACCGCCACCTGCGACAGTTACCGCTGCAACAGGCTGCCCAACGATTGGTAACCCTGTTCAGTTGACTGATGATGGTACAATCACAGGCCCAACCGGTACATATCGCGTTTGCACATTGCCAGCACGTCTGACGGCAAGCTCCACTTTGACCAAAATACCTGGCTTGCTGTATCGCCTTGGCGGCCGGGTTGATGT
This sequence comes from Sphingomonadales bacterium UBA658, assembly GCA_002299195.1. GTDB lineage: Bacteria > Pseudomonadota > Alphaproteobacteria > Sphingomonadales > Sphingomonadaceae > Sphingorhabdus_B. The sequence goes on along the minus strand of DBOA01000205.1, from coordinate 6,832 downwards.
TGGAACCGATCAGGGACCAACCGAAGAAACATCCGATCCGTCCGATGTCGTTTTGACCATCCAGCCTGGTGTCGTCGTATTCGGTGGTACTGGTGTTTCCTGGTTGAACGTCAACCGCGGTAACCGCATCAGCGCCGTTGGTACGGCTGCACTTCCAATCATCTTCACGAGCCGTGACAACGTTCTCGGTTTGAACACCGACAGCTCGATCGGTCAGTGGGGCGGCGTTGTTTTGAACGGCCGTGCACCGATCACTGATTGTGCTGCACCAAGCGCAGCTCCAGGCACGATTGCCTGCGAACGTCAGGTTGAAGGCGCAGTTGACTCCGCGCTTTACGGCGGCGCGACCGCCGCTGATAACAGTGGCCGTATGAGCTATGTACAGATCCGTTTTTCGGGCTTCGTGCTCTCGGGTAACTCTGAACTTCAGTCGCTCACAACCGGTGGTACCGGATCAGCAACTGTGCTTGACCACATTCAGTCGTTCAACAGCTCTGACGATGGCGCAGAGTTCTTCGGCGGTCTCGTCAATATGACTCACTTTGTATCTATCGGTGCAGACGACGATAACCTCGACACTGACGTTGGCGTAAAAGCGAATTTCCAATATGTATTGGCTGTTCAGCGCCAGGGCGCCGGTGACTCGATGATCGAAGCTGACTCGGACAACACATCCGATGGTAACTTGCCACGTCAGAATACGCGTCTTTCGAACTTCACGTTCATTCAGCGCAATAACACGGGTAACTCGTCGGCCATCCTTCTGCGCGGCGGTACGGATTACACGCTTGCTAACGGTGTGATCGTAAGCCCCAACACGTCATGCTTGCGCATCAGTCGCCCGCAGACAATTGCTGCAGCAGATGCCGCAATTGATGAGGCAGGCGCTCCACTCGTGCGTTCAGTTGTTGCACAATGTGGCACACCAAAGTTCCGCGGCGATAACGGCGTATCGGAAGCTCAGGTCGCTGCAGTATTCGGAACAGGCGCTAACAACAACAATGATGCGTTTACACCATCGCTGACATCGTTGTTCGTCAACGGTGCCAACGAAACTGCTGTTACCGCGTTTAATGCAAGCACGTTGAATTCGTTCTTTGCTGCGACCACCTACATTGGTGCAGTGAAAGATACGAATGACACATGGTATGCGGGTTGGACTTGTAACAGCGTCACCGCAACGCTCGGTACCAGCGTAACCGGTCTTTGCACCTCGCTCCCTACCTTTTGATAGGCAATAGCTAATTGGGGTGGGGTGCAGGCTTTGCCAGGCACCCCACCCCTTTTTTAAATATGAAAAAGGGAATGAAAATGTTGAAGCCATTGGGGGCACTCAGCCTGTTGCTTTTAACGTCCGCACTTGTTTCGCCATCGATGGCGTTCGCGCAAAGCGCTGAACCTGCCGAAGCGGACGTAAATGAAGCGGTCGAACAATCGCCAGAAAGCAATACCGCAGACGCGGCGGAACAGCCGGCGGACGAAGAAGAAGTTGATGTCTCCATCGGTGGTGAAGAAATCGTCGTTCGCGGCTATCTAGACCGCAATATATCGAAAAACGCACCACAAGTCGTCTCAGTGCTTTCCGCTGCTGATATCGAACGGACTGGCGAAGGCGATATTGCCGGCGCCTTGTCACGTGTCACTGGCTTGAGCGTCGTTGGTGGTGGCTTTGTTTATGTCCGCGGTTTGGGTGATCGTTATTCGCTCGCGTTGCTTAACGGTTCGCCGCTTCCAAGCCCCGAACCATTGAAGCGCGTTGTTCCGCTCGATCTTTTCCCGACAAGCGTGATTGCATCTTCGCTTGTGCAAAAAACCTACTCTGCAAACTTCCCCGGTGAATTCGGCGGCGGTGTTATCAACCTGACCACCAAAGCGATCCCGCGCGAAACATTCCTCACGGTCGGCGGTGACCTCAGCATCAATGGCGAAACCACCAATCAACTGGGTTACACATATTATGGTAGCTCGCAGGATTGGAGCGGCTTCGATAACGGAAACCGTAACCTGCAACCCGCGCTCGCATCCTACCTCGCCAGTGGGGACCGGATTAGCTCTGGAACCGTAGACACGAAGGCTATCGCGAGCCAATTGGTATCCGGGCGTAATGCCGTTGTTCAGCGTGACAAGAATTTGCCACCTAATGGCTCAGGCACGGTCACCGGCGGCACCAACTTCGAAATTGGCGATGACGCCACCATGGGGATCATCTTCAACGCCGGATATAGCAACAAATGGCGTACGCGCGACACCACCCAGCAAACGGCATCGACGCTCGATCTGAGCCAGAAAGAACTAGATTTCCAGAAAGTCATTACCGACAACCGTATTGTTGTGAACGGCCTGGTTGGCTTCGGTATCGAGGCAGGTGATCAAAAGCTTCGTTGGACCAATCTTTTTATCCGCGATACGTTGAAGCAGGCACGCATTGGCGTTGGTACCCGTCAGACCACATCGCCGACGGCAACGCTATTGCAGCAGGACACAGCATGGTACGAACGCCAGCTGGTCAACTCGCAATTGGTTGGCGAATTCAAATTGTCGCCTGATGTAAATCTCAGCTTCCGCGTTGGTTATGCCAATTCGAAGCGGGAAGCACCCGATGAATTGAGCTTTGAATATTATCGTAGTAACCAGTCGTCTGACCCATTTGGCGCGGTGTTCATCAATCGGTTGAACAACGGCCAACAGGGTAGCGCAGAAGCAAGCTATTCCTACCTTAATGAAAATTTGTGGTCCGGAAGCCTGGATCTGTCGTTCAAGGTTACGCCTGATATCACGTCGACAATCGGATATAGCTATTCTGATACGAACCGCCAAACCGAACGCCGCGATTTTCAGTTTGTAGCTCCGGGCGGCACGCCAGTTACTTCGGCACTGTTCCGCCCTGATTTTCTGCTGCAACCCGATGTCATCGATTTTTATAACATCGCGTTGATCGACACCAACGAAGCAAACCCGGTATTCGATGCTGGCTTGCTTACTCATGCAGGCTATGCGCAGGCGCAGGCATTCATTACGCCTGAAGTCAGCTTGAACTTTGGCGTTCGCTACGAAACCGCAACACAAACCGTGTCGCCAGTTCAGGTGTTCACTGTTCCAACAGCTTCGCTTGCGGCGACAAACCTGAAGCAAAGCTATTGGTTGCCCGCGGCAACGCTGACTTGGGATATCACCGACCAGATGAAATTCCGGTTGAGCGGGTCAAAGACTATTGCCCGCCCGCAGTTCCGTGAGCTGATTTTCCAAAACTTCTACGATACAGACTCAAACCGTATGTTCCGTGGAAATCCGTTTTTGACGGACAGCCAGTTGTACAACGCTGAAGCGCGCTATGAATGGTATTTCGACCGTGAGCAACGTTTCACAATTGCTGGATTTTTCAAACGTATCGACAAGCCAATCGAGTCGTTCTCAAGCTTTGACGATAACTCGGTTATCACGAGCTTCGCGAACGCACCGAAAGCTGATTTGTACGGTGTGGAAATCGAAACGCAGAAATATTTCGATCTGGCTTCTGAAGACGGCGCTGGTTTCTTTGGAACCCGTCGCGCGCTTATCATTGCCAACTACACCTACACGAAATCAAAAATCAGTGTGAAGGCGGGTGATCAGGTTGCGGTGTTTAACGCATCGTCGACCAACGCGCTCGACTTCTTCACCGATGGTTCGCCATTGACTGGACAGGCTGATCATCTGGTCAATCTGCAATTCGGTCTCGAAGATACCGAGCGCCTGTCGCAGCAGACGATTTTGCTCAGCTATTCGACCGACCGGGTTACCAGCCGTGGTGCATCGGGGCAGCCGGATATCAAGGAAAAGCCTGGTATTCAGCTTGATTTCGTTGCGCGTGAAGGATTTACGCTTGGCGGCAAAGAAGCTGAATTGAAGTTCGAAGTCCGCAACCTGACCAACACCAAATATCAGGAGTTGCAGGAAAGTGGCGAGAACAAGATTTTCTATAACCGTTACAAACAAGGCATCAGCGCCTCGATTGGCGTAGAGCTGAATTTCTAAAGTTAATACCCCCCAACTTACGGCGGCGCGTTGTCATCAACGCGCCGCCTTTGTTTTGTACGTCGTCCGATTGGCGCGGATGCACAGTCATTAAACTGTCATTTATAATTCACCCAACAGTCACAGCTGCGCCTTAACGCATGTTTTTCAAGCGGATTCGTCCGGGGGGAATCAGTGGCAATGACATTAGCAGAAAGGGTTAAAGCGCAGTCGCACCGATTCCGTTCTGTGCCCGCCGGTCGCCTGATCCTTGGCGTTCTGGCCATGTTGACCGCCGTTCAAACCGCACGTCTTTTCTGGATATTGATAACCCCCGTTGGCCCGGTCAATGACTGGCGCGCGCCGTCGGTTAATATTGTTCCACAGTCCGCCCGCATGGCGCTATTTGCCGGATTTGACCCGTTTTTTCGCAATGATGCGGCTGCAGATTCCACCCAGAATGTCACATCGTTAAGCCTGACATTGTTCGGCGTGCGTACCAATGAAAGTTCGGGGGGCGGTTCGGCTATCATCGCGGGTGAAGATGGCGTGCAGAACAGCTTTGCCATTGGCGAAGAAGTCGCGCCCGGTGTCACTTTGGATTCCGTTGCATTTGACCATGTCATTTTGTCGCGCGGCGGCGTCAAAGAATCGCTGTATCTCGATCAGTCGGTGCCGGCGGAAACCGTTAGCCCGCCTGCATCAGGCACGTCCGCTTCGCCAACGGCGCCCGGCGGAGGCGTCGGCCTGAATGCCGAGACGCTTCAAAAATCAATCGGCTTTGCGCCGCGTAATGAAGGGGGCAGGGTCACCGGTCTCGTTCTGCAAGCCCGCGATGATGGCACGATGTTGCGCCTCGCCGGATTTCAGGCTGGCGACATTGTCGTTGGCATAAACGGCCGTCCGGTATCCTCGGCGGCGGACATTGCTTCTCAAATCAGGCCCGGAGCCCGCTTAAGCGTTGAAGTTGAACGCGGCGGTGCAAAGGTCCCCATTGCTCTAAATCTGGAACAACAGTGATCCGTAAATTTACCCTTTTGCTGGCATGCAGCGCGCTTGTTTTTGCCCAGCCTATCGCCGCGCAGCAGACATTGAATGTGCGTGATGCCGATATCCGTGCCTTTGTTCAAGATGCGGCCCGCGTCACCGGGCAGACGTTCATTGTCGACGGCCGCGTGAATGGGAAGGTATCGGTGGTAACCGACCGGCCATTGTCGCGTTCGGAATATTTTGAAGTGTTCCTCTCGACACTGCGCGCAAATGGTCTCGTCGCGATTCCCATTCGCGGCGGTGGTTACCGGATCCAGCCTTCCGACGGCGCCGCAACGCAACCGACCCGCGTCGGTAGCCGGGCAGCAACTTCAAGCCAATTTGTGACGGAAGTGTTCCGCCTGCGTTCGATTGACGCCACCTCAGCCGTTGAAACGCTGCGCCCATTGATAAGCCGCGAAGGCTCGTTGACGGCCAACAAAAGCGCGAACAGCCTTGTTGTCGCCGATTATGCCGACAATATTGGCCGCATCCGCGATTTGCTCCGTCAGATCGACCGCGATAGCGCAGCGACGCAGATCGTCGCACTCGATAACGCCGGTGCGCGTGAAATTGCCACCGCGCTTCAGGCGCTGGCTGGTCAAGGCGGCGGCGAGGGCGCGAGGCCGCCTGTTTCCATCGCGGCCATTGACAGCAGCAACGCCATTGCCCTGCGTGGTGACCCGACGTCGGTTGCGCGCTTTGCCGCGATGGCCAAGGAATTGGATGCGCGGGCACAATCAGGCGCCGAAATTCGCGTGTACCGGCTTGAGCATGCCAATGCCGCTACTTTGCTGGAGACGGTCCAGTCGTTGATTGGCGGGCAGAGCGGATCGTCTGTATCTAGTAACGTGCCACCTGTTTCTGCGCCAGCTGCAGGCGGCGTTGCCGCCGCTGTCGTTGCGCCTATCGTTGCATCTTCGTCGGGAACCGGCCCCGATGGCATTGGTGGCCGTGGCCCAGTGGTGGTGACCCGCTATGAAGGCACCAACGCCCTTATCATCGCCGCAAACCCCGAAATGCAACGCACGTTGGGCGAGCTCATCCGTCAGCTGGACACACGGCCCGAACAGGTTTTGGTTGAGGCAATTGTTGTCGAAATCGGCAATGAAGCGGCAAAAAAGCTTGGCGTACAATTCCTCGTCGGTGGCAAGGACGCACCATTTGCGGCGACAAATTACGCCAACGCCTCACCCAATATCCTTACGATTGCGGGCGCAATTGGCGCCGAAGAACTGACGCGCACCACGACGACGGTGAATGGCAATACGACCACGACTGCGACGAATAGCGCGCTGGGTGACAGTCTTCAGGAAGCGGCGGCGGCGTCGATCCTGAGCGCCACAGGCGGCTTTGGCGGTTTTGCGATGGATATCGGCAAAAATGCGATCTTTGGCACGATTATCAATGCGATTGCCGCGGACACCGAGTCCAACTTGCTGGCGACGCCGCATATTGTGACGCTGAATAACCAAAAGGCAAAGTTCCTCGTCGGACAAGAAGTACCCGTGAGCAGCGGCGAGCAATTGTCCGCCAATTTCGAAAACGCCTTCCGCACGGTTCAGCGTCAGGAAGTCGGCATCAAGCTTGAGGTGACCCCGCAAGTGAACGCGCAGGGCGATGTGAAGTTGTTCCTGAAACAGGAAGTGTCGAGCGTTGCAGGACCGGTGTCATCGCGCTCCAGCGACCTAATCCTCAACAAGCGCGAGTTTGAAACGACGTTGACCGTTGGCGACGGCCAATTGCTGGCCATTGGTGGCTTGCTCAATGATGATGAGCGCCGCACGATTGAGCGCATTCCACTTTTGAG
>DBOA01000200.1:4130-4273 GCA_002299195.1 Sphingomonadales bacterium UBA658 | reverse complement strand
AGGCCTTCGCGCATGTCATCGCCCGTCAGCGTAACCTTTTCCTTTTTCAACACGCCCGATTTTTCGGCGTAGTTGTTCAGCGTGCGCGTCAATGCCGAGCGGAATGCCGCCAAGTGGGTGCCGCCATCGCGCTGCGGGATGTT
>DBOA01000200.1:0-3829 GCA_002299195.1 Sphingomonadales bacterium UBA658 | reverse complement strand
GTGGGTGCCGCCATCGCGCTGCGGGATGTTGTTGGTGAAGCATAAAACGTTTTCGTAATAGCTGTCGTTCCATTCCAGCGCGACATCGATGCCGATACCGTCACGGTGTGACGAAATGGCAATCGGATCGGCGAGCAACGCCGTTTTGTTGCGGTCCAGATATTTAACGAACGCGCCAATGCCGCCCTCGTAATACAGGTCATGTTCTTTGACTTCGGAATGGCGGTTGTCGCGCAGCAGAATGCGGACGCCGGAATTCAGAAACGCGAGTTCGCGATAGCGATGCTCAAGCTTGTCAAAATCAAATTCGAGCACATTTTTGAAGGTCTCGGTCGACGCCATGAAAGTGACGCGCGTACCCTTTTTCGGTTTGCCATCGGCCACAGGCGCGTCGCCACGAACAATTAACGGCGCAACGGCGTCGCCATGTTCAAAGCGCATCCAATGCTCTTTGCCTTCGCGCCAAATGGTGAGCTCAAGGAACTCGGACAATGCGTTGACGACGGACACGCCGACGCCGTGCAAACCGCCCGATACCTTATACGCGTTGTCGTCCGAGGTGTTCTCAAACTTACCGCCGGCGTGCAGTTGAGTCATGATGACCTCGGCAGCAGAAACGCCCTCTTCCTTGTGCATGCCCGTCGGGATGCCGCGGCCATTATCTTCGACCGAGACCGATCCGTCGGCGTTCAATTCGATCAGCACCAGATCGCAATGTCCGGCGAGCGCTTCGTCGATCGCGTTGTCCGATACTTCGAACACCATGTGGTGCAGACCGCTGCCGTCATCGGTGTCGCCGATATACATTCCCGGCCGCTTGCGAACCGCGTCTAGGCCCTTGAGAACCTTGATGCTGTCGGCACCATATTCGTTCTGATTTGGGTTGGCTGCGCTATCCGCAGACGGGTTATTTTCGGAGTTTTCCGGGATTTGATCTGTCATCTGCGGACTATAGGCCCCAAGGCCGAAAAGCCCAAGGGAAAGCGGCAATAAGGGGCTATTTTTCCACAATCTTTTGCGCCTGTCGTCTGTTGCGTTTTTGGGTGGCGCGGCGCGTGCTAAAATTAAGCGATGAAAGTTTTCGATATCGCGCTAAATCATCAAATGCGCATCTAAGGGATAGGCACAAAACGTGATGAATATCGAGACTGAACTGGAAAAGAGCTTTGGCGACTTTGGCGCACTTATCGGCGCTTGGGGTGCAGAAAAACCCGATGCGCAAGCGCTCGCTGACAAGCTTACCACGGTTTCATGGAGCCAAGTTGCGCAGCTAACTTCACGCATTGCCGCCCAGCTTCAGCGTGATGGTCTTCAGCATGGTCAGGCGGTTGCCATTTTGGGCATGAGCAACATCAATTATGCGCTGGTTTATTTGGCGGCAGTGCGCGCAGGCGGCTGCGCTGCGCCGCTGACAACATCGGCTACGCCTGCGCAATTGTCCGCGATGTTGCGGGACTCAGGGGCGATGCATCTCTTCGTTGATGCGGCAAAGCTGGCTGAACTCGGCGGTATAGACTTGGGCGATGTGCGCATTGTCATATTGGATAATGGCGAGGCATCGCAGCCAAGCCTTGACGCTTGGATGGCCGAAGAGGGTGCGACATTTGCAGCAGCTGCACCGGCGCCGACGGACCCGTTCAACATCATTTATTCGAGCGGAACGACAGGCACGCCAAAGGGCATCATCCATTCGCACGCCATGCGCTGGCACCAGATGGCAGGTGGTTTCAAATCCATTTACAGCCGTGACACCCGTTCCTTGGTCTCCACGCCCTTATATTCGAACACGACGCTCGCTGTGTTCTTACCGACCATGTGCCATGGCGGATTTGCGCGTATCATGGATAAATTTGACGTCACTGGCTATCTTGACCATGCACAGGCCGACCGGACAACGCATACCATGCTGGTGCCCGTCCAATATCAACGCCTCATGGCGCATGATGGTTTTGCCAATTACGATCTTTCGCATTTCATCATCAAATTTTGCACCAGCGCGCCATTCCCTGCCGAGTTAAAGGCTGATGTCGTCAAACGCTGGCCCGGCGGGCTCGTCGAAATTTATGGGATGACGGAGGGCGGCGTGGTCTGCATGTTGCAGGCGCATAATTTCCCCGACAAGCTGCACACCGTGGGACAGCCAGTGACGGGCCATGAACTGATCGTCCTGGATGACGACGACAATCGTCTGCCCGCTGGATCAAAAGGTGTTTTGACGGGCCGGTCACTCACGATGATGTCCGGCTATAAGAACCAGCCGGAAAAGACGCGCGAGATGGAATGGCGCGATGAGGATGGCAATATCTGGCTCAAAACCGGCGACATCGGGATTGTCGATGAAGACGGCTTTGTCTCTATTGTCGGGCGCGCGAAGGATATGATCATCTCGGGCGGGTTCAACATTTACCCCAAAGATCTGGAGGAGCTGCTGGAGGCGCAAGCGGAGGTGGCGGAGGCTGCCGTGGTGGGCATGCCGTCGGATGCGTGGGGCGAGACGCCGGTTGGCTTTGTGCGGTTGCATCCCGACGCCAGCAGCATGCCCGATGCTATCTTGGAGCGGGTGAATGGACAGCTTGGTAAAACCCAACGCATTTCGGTGCTATATCCCATTGACGAGATGCCCCGCAGCCATATCGGCAAGTTGCTGAAAACCGATTTGCGGACATTGGCGGCGGAATTGCAAAATGGACGGTAAATTTGGCCCGGACCTGGCGGCGGTCATTTCCGTTCTGCAAACGGCACTGACCCCCGCCTTTTTGCTCGTTGCGGTGGGCAGCCTGCTCAATGTCCTTACGGGCCGACTTTCGCGCATTGTGGACCGGTCACGCGACCTGCAGCGGCAATATGCCCAGACGGACGGGAAAGCGCATGAACGGGTCGTCACCGAACTGCGCATCATTGAAAAGCGCATGCGTGTGGTGGGAAGATCGATCTTGTGCGCAGTTTTGTCCGCGATTTCGGTGTGCATCATGATCGTGGTGCTGTTTGTGATGGGGCTGACCAATATTTCCGCAGCATGGATCGCCGTAGCGGTATTCATGCTGGCACTGGCGCTGTTGTCGGCTTGCCTGTTCCAATTCGTGCACGAGATCCGCTTGGCAACTTATGCGATATATGTGCCCGAGGAATATCTTGAGCTGCCGGCGCCTAAGGAACGCAAGCGGCGTAAGACGATCTAACGCGCAGGCGCGTAATTAGCTTGTCCTGCTGCCCAATAGCCGAACGCGCGCGACAACTTCGTCGCGGATCGTGGGCGTAACAAACTTGCCAATTTCGCCACCATATATGGCGATTTCTTTCACCAACCGTGACGCGATGGGCTGAAGCGAGACATCGGCCATCAGGAACAGCGTTTCTACGCGGTCATTCAACTGGCGGTTCATGCCCGTGAGTTGATATTCATATTCGAAATCGGTGACGCCGCGAATGCCGCGAATGACCGTGCTCGCGCCTTGCGCTTCGGCAAAATCCATCAGCAGTGAATTGAACCCGACAACGCGGATATGATCTGCGCCGATTGTCGCAACTTCGCGCTCGACCATCGCGATACGCTCTTCATCCGCGAACATCGGCGATTTTGACGCGTTGGTGGTCACGCCAATGATGAGTTCGTCGACAAGCTTTGCGCCGCGCCGGATGATGTCCATATGGCCCAAGGTGATGGGATCAAAAGTTCCGGGATATACGCCAATCCGGTGGGTCATCAGCGATCTCTTTCCGTGATATAATTTGCAATAGCGCGCAACAAATCCGCCTCTGCGCCATAGCTCGATAGATAATCATTGGCTTGCTGGACCAGCATTTCGGCCTGTTGCTTGGCGCGATCAAG
>DBOA01000107.1 GCA_002299195.1 Sphingomonadales bacterium UBA658 | reverse complement strand
TCGCCTGTAAAAAAGCATGCGCCGTCGACCGCAGCCGCATCAATTGGGCTATTCCGCATCGTCAGCTTGAGCGCTTTTAACTGCTCAACGATTTTATCGAGTGCAGCGCCGGTTGGACGTGCCCACTGAACCTCTACCCAGCCAGCAAATTTGGCCTCGTCTCCGGCAAAATGCGCGGCAAGGTCGGTGACGTCACGGCGGATGTTGGCATCGAGCCGTTCTTTTGCTTCTGCGTATAGGGTGGACTGAATGTCCTCAAGCAAGCCAGCGGCCGCCGCGACAAATTCACCGCGCGGGGTAAATGCGGTCGCAAGCTTGCCGTCGTCCTTGTACAGGCGATCACGGCGCAAAACGGCCGCTTTGCCCTCGCCCACATCGCGCGGCCCCACTTCAACGATGATGGGCGCACCTTTCTTGACCCAAGACCAACGCTTGTTCGATGCCTTCGCCGCTTTGGTATCCAGCAGCACGCGCAAGGGTTCGCCGAACGCACTTAACGCGAGCAATTCGAGGCGCAGGCTGCGGCAATATTCCAACACGGCCTCATCTTCGTCATTGTCCCGCAACATCGGTATAATCACGATTTGGTGCGGGGCAATTTGCGGCGGGCAGCGCAAGCCATCATCATCGCCATGCGTCATGATAACGCCGCCAATCATCCGCGTAGAAACGCCCCAGCTGGTGGTGTGCGCAAATTGTTGGCTGCCGTCCCTATCCTGATATTTGATGCCCGATGCTTCGGCAAAACCGGTGCCCAGATAATGCGACGTGCCAGCCTGCAGCGCTTTGCCGTCCTGCATCATCGCTTCGATGCTGTATGTTGCGACAGCACCAGGGAAACGCTCATTCTCCGGCTTTTCACCAGCTACCACCGGCATAGCCAGCGGGCCCTCGGCGAAGGCACGATACATTTCAAGCGCGCGCATCGTTTCCTGCATCGCATCGGCGCGATCGGCGTGGGCGGTGTGCCCTTCCTGCCAAAGGAACTCACTGGTACGTAGAAACATGCGCGTGCGCATTTCCCAGCGCACAACATTGGCCCATTGATTGACCATCAATGGCAAATCGCGCCAGCTCTGCACCCAACGGCTCATCGCCGCGCCGATCACGGTTTCCGATGTTGGGCGGACAACCAGCGGCTCTTCCAACTTGGAATCGGGATCAGGGATCAACTTGCCTTTGCCATCACCAATCAAGCGGTGGTGCGTGACAACGGCCATTTCCTTTGCAAAGCCCTCCACATGGTCGGCTTCTTTTTCAAAAAATGACAAGGGGATGAACAACGGGAAATAGCAGTTTTCCACGCCAGCAGCTTTGATTTCCGCATCCATCAGCTTTTGGATGCGTTCCCACATGCCATAGCCCCATGGCCGGATAACCATGCACCCACGGACACCCGATTCTTCGGCGAGGTCGGCCTCCGAAATCACTTCCTGATACCAGCCCGCGAAATTTTGCGCGCGCGTGACGCTTAAAGCATGTTTTATCAAAATCTTACCCGTTATTGTGTAGTGAATATGATTGCGGATCAATCTGCCGCAATTTTATCGAGCTTCGCCTGCAATTCTGCAATTTGCCGTTTGAGGTCGGCAACCGACTCTTTTTGCGCAGCCTTGCCACCCGTCAAACCGCCAAGATTGGGGATCAACGCCTCACGCGCAGAACGCATGAATTCGATATTCTGTTTTGCAATATGACCAAAAGGACCGGAGGTTATCGCGGTTTCAATCGCATCCTGCACTTGCTTTTGGTTCTTGCGGAAATTGTCCATCGAGCTCTCGAGAAACTGCGGGACCATGCCCTGCATGGAATCCCCGTACATGGCGATCAATTGTTTCAGGAAGCCGACGGGCAACATTTGGTGCCCGCTATTTTCTTCTTCCATGATGATCTGTGTCAGCACACCATGGGTGATGTCATCATTCGTTTTGGCATCGACAACCTTGAAGTCGATATCCTTACGAGTCAGTTCCGCCAGGAAGTCCAACGTAATATATTTGGACGAATGCGTGTTGTAGAGCCGCCGGTTCGCGTATTTTTTGATGATGATGGGGCCATCACCATTTCTGCTGGCTGCACGTGCCATTCATGTTCCTTTCACGGATGTTAGAAGCCCGATAGCACCAAGCTGTGGTGCACTGCAACATCGGCGCGCCGTGCAACGAAAATTGCACACAGTTCAAGGCCTTCTGGGATCACATTGCAGAGGAAATTGCCTGCCGTGCGCTGACTTTTTGATGCCTAAACCTGTCCGATGCAGCGGTTTGCCCTATGTGGCCTGACAGCAACAATATCGGAAAAAGCAGTTTTTTTCTTCGGAATCTATTGCACATCTTGTCCGTCTGCGCTTTACCGGAACATTAATTGAAAATGAACAAACAAGCTGGGGATCTTTTTGATGAAGAAGTCACGTTTATTGGTCGCAGGTTCCGCTATCAGCCTCGCGCTGTTTAGCACTGTTCCATCTTTTGCGCAGGATGCGCAGCCTGATGCAGCCAACGCACAGGAAGAAGAAGCCGAGGCAGAAGAAGCATTGGAGGAAGCTTCTGGCCAACCAATTTTGGTGACCGGTTCGCGCATCGCACGTCCAACGCTGCAATCTTCCGTTCCGTTGACTTCCGTTACGATTGAAGACTTGACCGGCACTGGCGAGCTTTCTCTCGGTGACGCATTGAACGATCTTCCTTCGCTCCGTTCGACGTTCAGCTCGGGTAACTCGAGTCGCTTCATCGGAACCGCGGGCCTCAGCCTTCTCGACCTTCGTGGCCTCGGCACCGACCGCACACTGGTTCTGGTCAATGGCCGTCGTCACGTTACATCGACGCCAGGCGACAATGGTTTTGACGTCAACACCGTCCCAACCGATTTGGTTGAGCGTATCGACATTGTTACGGGCGGCAACTCGGCTATTTACGGTTCGGATGCTGTTGCCGGCGTTGTAAACTTCATCATGAAGCGCGACTATGACGGCGTTGCTGTGCGGGCACAGGGCGGCCTTTCGTCGCGCGGTGACCGTGGCACATATTTCGTGAGCGCACTTGCTGGTCAAAACTTCGCAGACGGTCGCGGTAACGTTGCTATTTCGGCAGAATATACACGCCAACAGCCATTGTACTTCAATCAACGCGACGGCTTGAGCGGCGCGGCCAGCGGCCGTTGCCAGTTCCAGCAGACTGACCTTCAAGGTGCTGCCGGCGGCGAAGTTGGCTTCAGTGCGACTGACGGCATTCCAGACACCACCTTCTTGTGCGGCATCCGCAACGGGACAATTTCTGACGCGGGTACTGTCGGCGGCCTCAGTGGCGGGCGCTTCTTGCGCTTTGACGATTTCGGCAACTTGTTTGTTGATACTCCAACACAGAACTTTGCTGGCGTAGGCTCAGGAAACACGCAGGGTGGCTTTGGTTCAACGCTGCGCAATACCGGCAGCCTTTTGGCCGAAGTTGACCGTTATGCCGTTAACCTACTGGCGCATTATGACGTATCTGATGCGTTCAAGCCATTCATCGAAGCCAAATATGTCCGCACCGACGTATCGGGCGAAGGTCAGCCAAGCTTCTTCTCCGGCGTGCCGCAGACACTTGGTGGCCCAGCATTCCGTTGCAACAACGGCTTCCTGACCGCGCAGAACCTAACTGTGCTTCAACAGAATGGCCTGTGCTCGAACGTGGCAACCGGTACATTCGGTCTGAACCGCTTCAACATCGACCTTGGTGGCCGTCGCTTTGAAGGTACACGCGAGACCTATCGTGCAGTTGGAGGCGTTGAAGGAACGTTCAACGAAGATTGGAACTACGAACTCGCTGTAAACTACGGCCGGTTTAAGGCTGTTGGTTTCAACACCAACAACCTCGTAATCTTTACCCAGGATGGTTCGGGATATGACGGCTTCAACCTTGCTGCCGACGCTGTTGTTGCTCCATCAACCTTCACTGGTACAAACTTTGTAACCAACTCTGCTGGCCAAAAGGTTATCTGCCGCGTCAATGCGGCATCGAACGTAAATACTGCCTGTATACCGGTTAACGTATTCGGTCAGAACGTTGCTGATCCACGTGCACTTGACTTCATCAATACCGAAGGTCGCACGGACGAGTTTGCAAGCCAGTTCGTCGCATCGGCATTTGTCGGTGGTGACCTTTCGCAATTGTTCGAACTGCCCGGTGGCCCAGTCGCATTCGCTTTTGGTGCTGAATACCGTCAGGAAAAAGCAAGCATCGATTATGATGAACTGACATCAAGCGGCGCAACCTTCCTCAACGCATTGCAGGACTTCCGTCCGCCAGCATTTGCCGTCAGGGAAGCTTACGGCGAAGTTCAGGTTCCATTGTTGAAAGATGTGCCTTTCGCCAAGGAACTGTCGGTAAACTTTGCAGGTCGCGTATCAGACTATAATACGTCGACGGGTACGGTTTATGCGTACAACGTTCAGGGTATATATGCTCCGATCGAAGATGTTCGTTTCCGCGCTGCGTATGCAACGTCGGTTCGTGCACCAACGCAGGGAGACCTGTTCTCGACCGCTTCCGAGAACTTTGCGTTCATCGGTGACCCATGCGATCTGGTATCGCCAGGAAGCACAACTGCAGCTAACTGCTTGGCCGCTGGCGTTCCAGCCACTGCCAACGCAGCATTGGTCGCAGCTTGCGCAACCACCGCATTCCCGGTTGCCTTGGGCGCACCATTCATTAACTGCACCGCGCGTACAGCTTCGACCGGTTTCCTTTCGGGTGGTAACCCCACTCTGATCGAAGAAAAGGGCAAGAGCTTGACGCTTGGCGTTGTTGTTGAACCAAGCTTCATTCCTGGCCTCAGCCTGACTGTCGACTATTACAAGATCAAGGTTGAAGACTTGATTGCCGCGTTGAGCGCGCAAACAATCATCAACCTTTGCTACACCAACGCTTCGGGTATCAACAACCCGTTCTGCGCCACTGTGCAGCGTGATCCGACAAGTGGTCTTTTCGTTGAGCCTGCGGTTATTTCGGGCGGCGTTAACTTCGCTGCGCAACGTACCAAGGGTATCGACTTTGACCTCGCTTACCGTAAGACTTTTGACAATGGTGATCGTTTCACGACGCGTTTGATCGCAACCAAGGTTCTTCAGCTGAATAACTTCACTGATCCAACCAACCCTGCGAACCCAAATCGTCAGTTGAGCGAATTGGGTGATCCAAAGTTGTCGGCAAGCTTCTCAGCGGCTTATGACTTCGGTGATTTCGATATTCTGTACGCCGCACGCTATATCGGTAAGCAGACCATCGGTTCGTTTGAAGCGCAGAACAGCTACTTCGGCCAGTGCCCATTGACAGGCACTTTCCGTGGACAAACTGGCATCAACGGCGGTACTTGCGATGCAGTGTTGGGTAACATTGTGAAGCTGGCTCCAGCTAACGCTGACCAGTTCCCACAGATCAACTACCCAGACGTTCTGTATCACGACATCCGTGTCGGCTTTGACATCGGCAACGACTTCCGCTTCTATGCTGGTGTCAACAACTTGCTCGATAAGGCGCCGCCACTTGGCTTGCTTGGAACCGCCGGTGGCGATCCGTTCGACAGCTTCGGCCGTAACTTCTTCTTCGGAATCAATGCTGATTTCTAAGTCGAAATAATTTCGAGACAAAAGGAAGGGCGCCCATGTGGCGCCCTTTTTTATTGGCTCGTGCCCAATCCACTAAAGCGGTGGAACCAACTATCGCCAAATGCGTTCGAAGCGCGTCCCCAAATTGGTGAGCAGTTCATATTGGGAAAGCCCCGTCAGCTTTGACGCTGTAGGCAAGTTATACTCCACGTCGACCCAGTCGCCTTCGCGAAGCTCAGGTGCTGCACTGATATCGATTGTCACAAGGTCCATGGATACGCGCCCCAAAACAGGCAATGCGGCCGCGCCATAATGCGCTGTTCCCTTGCTAGAGAAGGCGCGCAAGTAACCATCCGCATATCCCATCGAAATCGTCCCGACGGTCGTGTCATTCCCACAGATATGCGTCGCGTTGTAGCCAATGGGTGCACCTGCAGGCAGCGACCGCACCTGAAGCAAGCGTGCGGAAAGCCGCGCGACGGGTTTAATAAACGCCTCCATGCCGGACCGTGCAATGCCGCCATAAAGGCTGAGCCCCGGCCGCGTCAGGTCATAATGATAATCCGCGCCGAGCATGATGCCCGCGCTATTGGCAAGGCTCAGGCGTTTTGCGCCAGAAACTACCGCTTGTTCATGGAATGAACGCTGCTGCGCGTCATTCTGTGCGCTATCCTCATCCGCCGACGCAAGATGCGACAAAAATAAATCGATATCCATGCTTCCCAGATCGCATTGAGACATCTGCTCTGGCCCGATACCAAGCCGATTGATGCCGCTATCGAACATGACGTGGCAACGCCCGCCGCCCGCCGCGTGCCACATTGCCACCTGTTCTGGTGTGTTCAGCACGGGCACTGCGCCTAAAGCGCGTATGTGCGGAATGTCGGTGGCCTGAATGCCGTTTAAGACCGAAATCCATGCCGGAGGAATGATATCCGCAATCGCAGCGGCTTCACCCCAATGGGCAACGAAAAAGTCGCGGCATCCCGCATCGCGCAACCGCGCCGCCACTTCGCGCGCGCCAAGGCCATAGCCATTAGCTTTTACCGCTGCGCCAGCCTGCGCTGAACCGCTGCGTGCGTTAAGCGCTTTCCAATTCGCAGCGAGAGCTTCGCCATCAAGGATTAAACGCAGCGGGGGTTCAAAATCGGTCATCGGCGGCCTTTTGCCCCTACCCCATTGCGTGTCAATCCAGCTTGGTCTTTCCTGACGTTTCCGGCAGCCAAATTAACGCAACGACAAAGGCCAATGCTGTCACGCCGACCGTATACCAAAGTCCGGAGAAAGGCTGCCCGGTCTGCGCGACAATATATTGCGAGATATAGGGCAGAAAGCCGCCGAAATAGCCTGCGCCAATATGATAGGGTATCGACATGGAGGTGTAGCGGATTTTCGCAGGGAACATTTCGACCAAAATGGCCGCGACCTGTCCATAGGTCATACCCGACAACGCGACCATCAGGAACACCGCGAGAATGATTTTCCATGGCTGGCGCTGGGATGGATCAGATTTATCAGGATAACCCGCCTTTTCCAATGCGGCGACATAGGCTTTTTCGCCAAAGCCCTGAAGCTGCGATTCCCCGACCTTCAACCCCAGTGTTTCGGACGACTGCTTGCTGTACGCAATCCCGCGCTTGGTCAGGAAATTCAGGGCCTGCGCACATTCGGTCTCATGCGTGCGGTTAAGCACGTTGAAATCACATTCCGGCAGGGAAAGCGTGACCGGGTTGCTAACAGTCGCGCGCGCAAGAGCGGGATTGGCTGCATCGGCCATCATCCAGAAAATCGGAAATACGCCGATGATAGAAAGGCCGTAGCCCAGCAAAAGCATCCGCTTGCGCCCCCATTTGTCCGACAGCCAACCGCATGCAACATAGGTTGGCGCGGCGAGCGCAGCACCCACGGCCATGTACAGCAAGGCATCGGTCTCTGGCACGCGCGCCGTACCTGTCAGAAAATAGAGCGTTCCGAACTGCGATGTATAATAGATCACCGTAAGACCCGCGGCGACGCCAAATAGCGCGACCAAGAGACGTCCGATATTGCCGGGGTATTGGAAGCTTTCGACAAATGGATTTTTAGACGTCGTGCCTGCCGCTTTCATGGCCTTGAAAACGGGGCTTTCGGACAATTTAAGCCGCATGAAGAGCGATATGGCGAGTAAAAGTATCGAAGTCAGAAACGGCACGCGCCAACCCCAGGCTTCAAACGCTTCGTTACTCATCGACTGACGGGTGACAAGGACCACTATAACCGCAAGCAAAAAGCCGCCAGCGACGGACGCTTGAATCCAACTGGTATATTGGCCGCGTTTTCCGTCTGGTGCATGTTCGGCAACATATATGGCCGCGCCGCCATATTCGCCGCCGAGTGCCAAGCCCTGAAGACAGCGCATCAGCAACAATAGCCCTGCGGCCCAGACGCCCGCGGTCTCAAATGTCGGTAATAGGCCAATCGCGGCGGTCGCGACGCCCATGAGTGTGATGGTCACGAGGAACGTATATTTCCGCCCAATCTTATCACCAAAATAGCCGAATAAAATCGCGCCGAACGGGCGAACACCAAAGCCGGCGCCGAATATAGCCAATGAAGCCAGCGTTGCAGCAGTTGGGTTGTCCGCAGGAAAGAAAAGCTTGCCGATCAGTGCCGCAAGGATGCCATAGACAAAGAAGTCATACCATTCGAACACGGTGCCAAGTGATGAGGCCGTTATGACCAGGCGGTCCCGTTTCGGATCAAGTGCGATTTCGTTCTCGGCAGCAGCGGCCATGATATTCCCCTAAAAACCCTCTTCCCTGTCTTAATCGCTATGTCGCTCTGTTCAAGCGGCTTGTTGCGCTTATCCACAAGGGCGATTATCGATTTGGGAGAGGAGAAGAGCATGCCGCAATTTATTGACCTGTCGATCCCGATTACCAACGACGTCATTTCCGATCCGCCAGTCATGCGGCCGCAGATTTCCTATATGACGCACGAAAATACGTGGGAACAGATTGCGATGTTTTTCCCGGGGCTCACGAAGGACGACCTTCCCGATGGAGAGGGTTGGGCCGTCGAAAGCCTCACTCTTTCCACGCATAACGGCACGCATATGGACGCGCCGTGGCATTTTCATTCGACAACCGATGCCGGTGCAAGCCCTGCCCCATCGATTGATGAAGCGCCGTTGGATCTGTTTTTTGCACCGGGCGTGAAATTGGATTTTTCGCATTTGCCCGCTGCCCATGTCGTCAGTGCTGCGGAAGTCGAGGCGGAGCTCAAGCGTATTGGCTACACCCTTCAACCACGCGACATTGTTCTGGTGCAGTCTGGAGCCGTTTACGGAACGGATAACTTCACCGACCAAGGCGTTGGCATGGGGGCGGAAGCAACGCTGTATTTGACGTCGATGGGCGTCGAGGTTGTTGGCACCGACGCATGGAGCTGGGATGCGCCATTCAGCCATACGGCAAAGCGTTGGGCCGAAAAGCGCGACCCGTCGATCATCTGGGAAGGGCATAAGGCCGGACGTATCCAACCTTATTACCAGATTGAAAAGCTTACCAACTTGGAAGCATTGCCAGCATTTGGTTTTACGCTGTCATGCTTCCCCGTGAAGATCGAGCGTGCGAGTGCGGGATGGATAAGGGCGGTGGCGATTTTGGATTAAGCCACCGCGCGCGTCCTATTCCATCTCTAGAATGACAGCATCGACGGCAAGGCTGTCACCTGCCTTCGCGTTGACAATCTTTACCGTCCCGGATTTCTCGGCGCGCAGGATATTTTCCATCTTCATGGCTTCCACCACGGCGAGCGGTTGCCCTGCTTCCACAGCATCGCCCGCATTGACATGCAATGTCGTCAACAGGCCGGGCATTGGGCAAATGAGGAACCTGGACAGATCGGGCGCGATCTTTTCAATCATATGATCGGCCAAATGCGCGATATGCCCTGGCAAGACGCGCGCGATATGCGTTGCCCCGCGCGTGGTTAGCTTAAAGCCAGTCCGCATCTTCGAAACTTTGACGGCCAGCTCTTCGTCGCCGACTTCAGCCTCAATCAAACGATCGCCGGGGTCATATTCCATCGAGAGATCGAAATGCTTCCCGTCGACGTGCATGTCGCCATCGATCATCTCTATGTAATGGACAGCGACACCGATCTTCACTTGCCAGCGCGCAGGCGGCTCAAGCGTATCACCCAACTGCCCATCTACATGGCGCGCGCGGTCGGCTTCCGCCGTTGCGACGAAACCTGCGATGGCGGCGAGTGATTTGATCAGCTTGGGTGTTGATGCCGCGCCATGGAAACCATCGGGATATTCCTCTGCGATGAAGCCCGTGGTCAATTCGCCAGAGCGAAAGCGCGGGTGCTGCATGATGGCGCTCACGAAATCGATATTGTGGCCCAGGCCTTCGATTTCGAAGCGGTCGAGTGCCGCAATTTGCAGGTCCGCCGCCTCATCACGGGTTTTGCCCCATGTGATCAGCTTCGCGATCATCGGGTCATAGAACATCGACACTTCGCCACCGTCATAGACGCCGTCGTCAACGCGAACGCCTTCTACACCACGACGGCCATTAGCCTCCTCATCTTCGGTCCAGCCTGCGACCGGTGGACGATAGCGCGTGAGGCGGCCTGTTGAGGGCAAGAAGCCGCGATAGGGGTCTTCCGCGTAAACACGGTTTTCGATGGACCAACCGTCGATCTTGATATCGTCTTGCGTCATGGCGAGCTTCTCGCCAGCGGCAACGCGGATCATCTGTTCGACCAGATCGATGCCGGTGATGCACTCAGTCACAGGATGCTCAACCTGCAAACGGGTGTTCATTTCGAGGAAGTAAAAGCTCTCGCCGCTCGGGTCCGCGCCCGATACGATGAGTTCTACAGTACCTGCCGAGTAATAGCCCACCGCGCGCGACAATGCGACGCATTGTTCACCCATCGCCTTGCGCATCTTGGGCGTGACGAAGGGCGAAGGCGCCTCCTCCACGACCTTCTGATGGCGCCGCTGGATCGAACATTCGCGTTCGTTCAAATAAAGGATATTGCCGTGCTGATCACCCAGTATCTGGATCTCGATATGGCGCGGGTTGAGAATGAATTTTTCGATGAAGACGCGGTCGTCGCCAAAGGAGTTCAGCCCCTCGCGCTTGGTCGCTTCAAAGCCTTCGCGTACATCCTGTTCGTTGTAGGCAAGCCGCATCCCCTTGCCGCCGCCGCCCGCGCTGGCTTTCATCATCACCGGATAGCCGATTTCTTCCGAAATTCGTACGGCATGTTCGGTGTCGTCAATCTCGCCCACAAAACCGGGAACGACATTGACGCCTGCCTTCATGGCCAGTTTCTTGGATTCAATTTTGTCGCCCATCGCGGCAATCGCGTTCACTGGCGGGCCGATGAACGCGATGTTTTCCTTGGCCAAAGCCTCGGCAAAGCTGGTGCGTTCGGACAGGAAGCCGTAGCCGGGGTGGACAGCCTCAGCGCCGGTTTGCTTGCACGCGGCAATGATCTTGTCGGCGATCAAATAAGACTGCGCGGCAGGCGAAGGACCGATATGCACCGCCTCGTCGGCCATCTGCACAAATGGTGCACGCGCATCCGCATCGGAATAGACCGCGACAGTCGCGATCCCCATCCGACGCGCGGTCTTGATGATACGACAAGCGATTTCGCCACGGTTGGCGATCAGGATTTTCTTGAACATTAAGGAAGCGTTCCTTCAACAATCATAATTCGGGATATAGCTGTCTTATGCCGGATATCAGCGACAGGACGATATTCTTCGGACCTCAAAAAGGCCTGAGCAGCTGCAAAATGCGGAAATTCAATGACGACCATGCGGCCGCTGGGATCACTGCCCTCAACGCTTTCGATTTGTCCCCCACGAACAATGTAACGTCCACCATATTGGGCAACGATAGGGACAACAGCTGATTTGTAATCTTCGTACGCAGCGGCATCGCGCACCTCAACCTCGGCAATGACATATGCCTTTGGAAGTTGCGCGGCGTTGCCGCTCGCTGAAAGCGGCAGAGGCGGTGTGGAACCTACCATGTTTGTTTCCAGCACGCTCGCATACGGCTTATTCTGCTGCCTCAAGCGCTTTACACGCGCGCAGCGGCTCCTCAGCCTCCATTGGCACAAGCCCCAGCTTGGCCAGCATTGCGGCGTCTTTGTCGTCGCCCGCATTGGCCGCGGTCAGCAATTTGTCGCCGGTGAAGATGCTGTTCGCGCCTGCCATGAAGCACAAAGCCTGTGTCACTTCGGACATGGACTCACGCCCCGCGCTTAAGCGCACCATGCTCATAGGCATCGTGATTCGGGCAACAGCGATCGTGCGCACGAATTCGATGTCGTCGATCTTCGCCAGCGGCGTATCGGCGAGCATATCGCCCAGCACGGTGCCCTTGACTGGCACCAGTGCGTTGACTGGCACACTTTCGGGGTGTTGTGGCAATGTCGCCAGCGTGTGGATGAAACCGACGCGGTCGGCGCGGGTCTCGCCAAGGCCAACGATGCCGCCACTGCACACATTGATGCCCGCGCGCCGCACCTCGGCCAGCGTGTCGAGCCGGTCGTCCATCGTCCGCGTGGTGATGATCTCGTTGTACAGCTCGGGGCTGGTGTCGATATTATGGTTATAATAATCGAGCCCCGCCTCCGCCAGCATATCGGCCTGCTTGGGCGTCAGCATGCCAAGCGTCATGCAGGTTTCCATACCCATCGAGCGCACGCCCTGAACAATCTGCAGTATTGCGGGCATGTCCCGATCTTTGGGATTACGCCATGCAGCACCCATGCAGAAACGCCGCGAACCGGAGTCCGCTGCCTCGGCTGCCTTTTGCAGCACGGCCTGCACGTCCATCAACTTGGTTGCCTCAACGCCGCTATCGGCCTTTACGGATTGTGAGCAATAGCCGCAGTCTTCCGGGCAACCGCCGGTCTTGATCGATAGCAATGTGCAAAGCTGTATCTGCCCCGCCGCATGATGTGCGCGGTGGACGGTTTGCGCCTGATAGACGAGCTCGTCGAACGGCAGGTCGAACAGTGTCGCGATTTCTGCGCGGGTCCAATCGGTGCGGACGGTCACGTGGCTTCTCCCAAAGGCGGCATATTGTGGCCGAGCAAAGTCAAAACATCGGCTGCGCACTCAACAACATTGCTGCCCGGGCCGTAAATGCCCTGAACACCGGCTTCACGCAGATAATCATAATCCTGCGGCGGAATGACGCCGCCAGCAATGACCTTGATGTCGCCGCGCCCTGCTTCGCGCAGACCCTTTATCAGCTCAGGTATCAACGTTTTGTGGCCCGCGGCGAGGCTTGAGGCCCCCACGGCATCCACGTCATGTTGAAGCGCCAGAACGACGGTTTCTTCGGGTGTCTGGAACAACGGCCCACTGATGACGTCAAAGCCCATGTCGGAAAATGCAGAGGCAATGACGTTCGCGCCGCGGTCGTGGCCGTCCTGACCCATTTTGGCGACGAGCAATTTGGGTTTGCGGCCCAAACGGCGGCCAACCGATGCGACGCCGTCGAGCACTTGCGCCCAGCGTTTATCGAATTCATGCGCGCTGCCATAAATACCCTGCACAGGCACTGGCGTGGTCGCATAGCGGCCAAACACAGCCTCCATTGCGTCGGATATCTCGCCCAAAGTCGCGCGTGCGCGGGCGGCGTCTACTGCAAGCGCGAGTAAGTTCGCGCGGCTCTTCGCACCTTCGGTCAGCGCATTCAACGCGGTCTGACACGCTGCTTCATCACGCGACGCGCGCGTGGCGGCAAGCCTTGCAATCTGGCCCTGACGGACAAAGTCGTTATCGACCTCCAGCGTATCGAGCTGGTCTTCGGTTTCCAGGCGATATTTGTTGACGCCAACGATGACGTCCTCACCCTTATCGACCCGCGCCTGACGCGCGGCGGCGGCTTCTTCGATCAAGCGCTTCGGCATGCCTGATGCGACAGCCTTAGTCATACCACCAAGTTCGTCGACCTCGCCGATGATCTTCCACGCCTGATCAACCAGCTCTGCGGTCAGCGCCTCGACATAATAGCTGCCACCCAACGGATCGACGACCTTTGTGATGCCGGTTTCTTCCGTCAGAATGATTTGCGTGTTGCGGGCAATACGCGCCGAGAATTCCGTCGGCAACGCAATGGCTTCGTCCAACGCATTGGTGTGCAGGCTCTGCGTGCCACCAAGGGTCGCCGCCATCGCTTCAACCGTGGTGCGGATGACGTTGTTATAGGGGTCTTGCTCTTGCAACGAAACGCCCGATGTCTGGCAATGCGTGCGCAGCATTTTGGAGCGTTCGTCCTTTGCGCCGAGCTCATTCATGACGCGGTGCCACAACGTCCGCGCGGCGCGGAGCTTTGACACCTCCATGAAGAAGTTCATGCCGATGCCAAAGAAGAATGACAGCCGCCCCGCGAACGCATCAATATCCAAGCCGGAAGCCATCGCGCGCTGCACATATTCCTTGCCGTCGGCGATGGTGAAGGCAAGCTCCTGCACCGCGGTCGCGCCGGCTTCATGCATGTGATAGCCGGAGATCGATATGCTGTTGAACTTCGGCATATTGGCGCTGGTGTAGGCGATAATGTCCGAAACGATCCGCATCGATGGTTCGGGCGGGTAGATATAGGTGTTGCGGACCATGAACTCCTTAAGGATGTCGTTCTGAATGGTGCCGTCGAGCTGCGCCTGCGATACGCCCTGCTCTTCCCCAGCGACGATGAAGAACGCTAGGATCGGAATGACCGCGCCGTTCATCGTCATCGACACCGACATTTGATCCAGCGGAATACCGTCGAACAGGATTTTCATATCCTCAACGCTATCGATGGCAACGCCCGCCTTGCCGACATCACCAACGACGCGTGGGTGGTCGCTGTCATAGCCGCGATGGGTGGCAAGATCGAAGGCAACCGAAAGGCCCTTTTGCCCCGCGGCCAAGTTGCGGCGATAAAAGGCGTTGGATTCCTCGGCGGTTGAGAAACCGGCATATTGACGGATGGTCCATGGGCGACCTGCATACATCGACGCACGCACACCGCGCGTGAACGGCGCAAAGCCAGGAAGTCCGGGGTCGCCAGCGTCCGCGCTGGTGTACAGTGGCTTCACCGAAATGCCCTCGGGCGTATGCCAGGTTAGGTCTTTGCCCTTAACCTCTTTGTCAGCCGCTTTTTTCCAGTCGTCGATATTCGTCATTACAAACTCACATTTGAATCCCGTGATGCTGAACTTGTTTCAGCATCTTACTTTCACCGTTGCCGATTAAGACCCTGAAACAAGTTCAGGGTGACGGCCTTGGTAGACGGTTACTGTCCCTTAAACTCCGCTTTCCGCTTCTGCAAAAACGCAATCGCACCTTCGCGGGCATCGTTGCTGTCACCAGCAACCTTCTGTCCCTCGGCCTCACGCAGCAGCGCCGTTGCATAATCCGCATCCAACGCCGCAGCGATATTCTGACGCATAATGCCGATGGCTACAGTCGGCCCGTTGGCCAACCGTGTCGCCAAAGCCTTTGCTTCAGTCATCAGTTCGGCATCATCGACAGACTTGTAGATCAGACCCCAATCTGCAGCTTTATCGGCAGGGATTTTTTCACCAAGCAACATCATTTCTGTCGCGCGTGCCTTGCCGACAAGGCGCGAAAGCATCCAGCTTGCGCCGCCATCGGGCACCAGACCAATGTTGACAAAAGCCTGAAGGAAATATGCGGATTTGCCGGCAATCGCAAAATCGCTGGCGAGTGCAAGGCTGCAGCCAACGCCGGCTGCAGGGCCATTGATCGCGGTGATGATCGGCACATCCAGCTTAGCAAGCTTGAGCATCAGCGGGTTGTAGCTTTTGGTCAGCGCTGAATAGGCCCCCTGCCCGCCGCTCACCGATGCACCTGCGCCGCGTGCTGACAGGTCAGCGCCTGAACAAAAGGCGCGGCCTTCGCCCGTAATCAGGACAACGCGCGCGCCGTTCAACTGGTCAAGCGCAGCGCTGATCTCGTCCGCCATCTGCGGCGCCATCGCGTTTAACCGATCTGGACGGTTGAGGGTAATCGTTGCGACATTGTCCGAAATGTCGAGGCGGATGGTTTCGTATGTCATTTTGCTTTCTCCCTGAACTCTCCCGCAGGCGGAAGAGGCGTTACTCTCAATGCCCCTGCGGCACTTCCATAATCTCGGTCAGCACACCCTGCATATCCTTGGGGTGCACAAAGAAAATCAGCGTTCCATGCGCGCCAATCCTTGGTTCGCCCAGCACGCGCTTGCCCATAGCCTCAAATTCCGACTTGGCAGCGTGAATGTCCGGCACTTCATAACAGACATGATGTTGCCCACCCGCCGGGTTCTTCTCCAGAAACGCGGCGATGGAAGCATTGCCCGGCAGCGGCTCAATCAGTTCGATCTGCGTTCCATTCAGAGCGCCATCGGCACCGGGCGTATCGACAAAGCAAACCTTCACCCCCTGATCAGGCAAGTCGAACGGATCATGGATCTTCGTCGCGCCCATCACGTCGCGGTAAAAGACGATGCTGTCCGCGATGGAAGGCGTCGCGACGCCGATATGGTTGAGACGACCCAGTTTCATACTTCTGCCTTACAACGGAATATTATCATGCTTTTTCCAAGGGTTTTCCAACGCCTTGTTCCGCAACTTCCGTAATCCCAACGCAATCCGCTTCCGCGTGGAATGCGGGTAGATGACCTCGTCGATGAAACCCTTGCTCGCCGCGACGAACGGGTTGGCGAAGCGGTCTTCATACTCCGCGGTCTTCACCGCCTGTTCTTCTGTGGATAGCCCGCGGAAGATGATTTCAACCGCGCCCTTTGCGCCCATCACGGCGATTTCGGCGGTGGGCCATGCATAGTTGAGATCACCGCGTAAGTGCTTGGACGCCATCACGTCATAGGCGCCGCCATAGGCCTTACGGGTGATGATAGTAATCTTGGGCACGGTTGCTTCGGCATAAGCAAAGAGCAGTTTCGCGCCATGCTTGATGAT
>DBOA01000203.1 GCA_002299195.1 Sphingomonadales bacterium UBA658 | reverse complement strand
GCCTGTTGCTTGGCGCGATCAAGTCCCATCAGTGACACAAATGTGCCCTTGCCCGCCTCGGCATCTTTCTGAAGCGCCTTGCCAGCCAATTCGGGGTCGCCCTCGACATCCAAAATGTCATCGGCAATTTGAAAGGCGAGGCCAATGTCACGGGCATAGCCCCGCAAATGCGTGCGGCCTTCGGGTGGGATATGGCCCAAAATGGCGCCCATCTCAACGCTTGCGGCAATAAGCGCGCCGGTTTTCAATGCCTGTAGGCGCATGACCGTTTGCAAATCAAACGCTGCGTTCTCCGCCTCAATGTCCATCATCTGGCCGCCCGCCATACCTTCAGGGCCACTGGCCAGCGCCAGCGTCGACACCAGCTCACCACGCACAAATGGGTCGCTATGGGTATCTGGATTGGCCAAGATTTCAAAGGCAAGCGCATGCAGCGAGTCACCCGCCAAAACCGCCGTTGCTTCGTCAAACGCGCGATGCACCGTGGGCTTGCCACGGCGCA
This sequence comes from Sphingomonadales bacterium UBA658, assembly GCA_002299195.1. Classification (GTDB taxonomy): domain Bacteria; phylum Pseudomonadota; class Alphaproteobacteria; order Sphingomonadales; family Sphingomonadaceae; genus Sphingorhabdus_B. The sequence goes on along the minus strand of DBOA01000203.1, from coordinate 5,844 downwards.
AATCATCATCATCCATGCAGGGCAGATCGTCATGCACCAGCGAATAGACGTGAATGGCCTCAACCGCCGTGCCCACGCGCAAAGCTGTTTTCCGGTCGACATCAAACAACGCTGCGGTGGCCGTTACCAGCAACGGACGAAGGCGCTTGCCGCCGCCAATCGTTGCATGCCGCATGGCTGCATATAAACGGTCGCGTGCGTCCCCGGGTAATGTCAGCAGCGTGTCGAATTCTTGGTCAACATCTGCTGCAATACTGCTCAGCGCATCGTGAAGCAGTGAAGATGTCGATAGCTCCGACATCACATTCATCCGGCGTCGAACGATGTGGTGCCCGTTGGCGCACCGTCGGGGCCAAGCGTAATCGCTTCAATCCGTGCTTTTGCCATATCAAGCCGTTGCTGGCACAACGCCCGCAGCGTGTTGCCGCGTTCATAAAGTGCAATGGATTCATCAAGCGGCGCTTCACCGCTTTCCAGCTTGTGGACGATATCCTCAAGCGCGCGCAGCGCCTGTTCGAAATTCAGTTCAGCAATGTCGTCAGTCATCTCACTGCAATGACGTGGGGTGGGCGATGGGTCAAGTGTTCGCTCTACCGAATTTTATACGCCGGCCTTTAACAACCAGTCGTGGAAAATCTTGACGGCGCGCTGCTTCAGCGCACGCGGGCGGCACACGAACCAATAGCTATAGGGGCTTTCAACCTCTGTATCGAAAAGACGGGTCAGGCGTGGATCACGCGCGTCCGAAAAATGGCTTCCGTGCATGATCGCGACGCCCAGCCCATTGGCGGCAGCTTCAAGCATGAGCGCGCCACTATCCAAACTGTCAATGGCGGCGGGCTTTAAGCGGGGCACGCCCATGGCCTGACGCCAGGCGTCGAATATCATGGGCATGTCGCTGTGGACCATGATTGTGTGCTTGGCCAAATCCTCCGGCCTTTGAACATTATGTTCTTTGGCCCATTGTTCCGAAGCGATCGCATAGACAAGGTTGCGGTCGAGACGAACGCTGTAAAGTTTTGGATCAACCTCGGCAGCGATGATAATCGCGGCATCGATGACATCGCCCAACAGGTTTTCCGCATGGCCAGAGGTATCAACGTCGATATGCAATTTCGGGAAAGCTTTGCGCAATTCGGGGAGGCGCGGGATAAGGCGTTGTGAACCAAAAAGCGGAAGCAGGCCAAGGCGCAGGCGATATTCGCCGCCACGGCCGGCAAGCTCTTCAACCGCTTCGGCCATCGCATCCATCGCCGGCTCGACAGCAGCCAGCAAGGTTTCGCCATCGGCGTTAATGACCATGGCTTGGGCACGGCGGTCGAACAGTGATTTGCCGATAAAATCTTCAAGCGCCTTTATGCGGCGGCTTAAGGCGGGAGGTGACAGCGCCAATTCGCTGGCGGCCGCTTTGGCCGAACTCAGTTTGGCGACGCGCAAAAAGGCTTCCAATGACCGTAATGGTGGCAATCTGCGCATATCATCTCCTTTTTTGTCGCACTGCAACAAAAGTGACTTGATTCTGCGATCGTGCAAATGCCGCGGAATTCAGGTTAATCTTATAAATAGTAGTTGCAGGATATGCAACTGCTATTGCACTGTTCGCACTTGCACAAAAATTGGAATATCGCGATACGGGACAAGCCTTTTAGGCATCCTCTCCTAAAGACTTTTCCAGGGTCGACTTCGGTCGGCCCTTTTTTCTGCGTAAAATCTGCTTCGGTTAGGCGAGCGTGCGAAACGACATGAGGTGGTGACTTAGCAATGATGCGGCATGCGCGTTACGCTTCGTCGGGAACAATCAACGCCCGCCTGCCCCAAATGATCAGAAAGACCAATGAGGCAGAGATGAGGATGAAGGTTGCTGGCTCCCACCAGTTCAACAGGCCGACGCCGACTGCGGGTGCAAAAATATAGGCGGCGCCATTGATCGATGCGATTTTACCGGCGACATCGCCTTGCTCGTGCCGCCGCACAGCCAATGAGGCACCTGCGGTAAATCCCGGCCGGAACAGCCCAAAGCCCAAAGACGCAATCGCAAAGCCAGTGCTGATGCCGTAAAAATCGTGGCTAACGCCCGTTAATATGGTGCCAATAAGCGCCAGTACCGAACCCCAAAGCACGGAACTGCGTGCGGCGAGCGACAAGATCGGGATGAGGCCCCATTGCGCCAATAACGTCGCCATTGCGCCTATCAGCATGACTGAGCCACTGGCCTGCACCGCTTCCCAAGGGCGATCATGCAGCCCAAGGCGATCGCGGACGAGGAATCCGACCACGCCAAGGATGATTGCCTGCGCGTGCCCGCCAATCAGGCCCGCAATAAGCCACGACGCCATTCGTTCATCGCGCCATGGCAAGCGAACTTCTTCATCGGGTAAGGAGCCCAGTGCTTCGCCATCGACCTCTTCGGTATCGAGCGCGTTCATCGACGCAGAATTGGGATAGGCAGCAACCGAACCGCGCGCGGCAAAGCGCGGGGTGTCGTTCGGCAACAGCACATGCAAAGCGATCAGAACAGCGACGCCAAATATCGCAAACATGATCAACGGTCCGGCCAGGCCAAAGGGCGGGAACAACAAATAATGCGCTGTCGCCGGGCCAATGACGGTGCCCACGCCGAATGACGATGCAAGCATCGACAATGCCTTCGTCCGCTCCGCGCGTTCGGTTCGTGCGGCAACATAAGCCTGAACCGCGGGCGGGGCAGCAGAACCAAAACCGCCATAAAGGCTGCGGAAGATCGCAAAGAGTATGAATGTAACGACAGGGCCGATCAGGCCGGCGAGACCAAGCCACAAGACCAATCCGCAAAGGCCCATCGATGAGATGAAGCCAATGATGCCGACACTCATCAATTGCTTGCGGCCCCGACGGTCGGACAAGCGCGCCCATTTGGGTGCGGTGATGACCCATAAAAGCGCCGACCAGCTAAACGCCAGGCTGACCAACACGTCGGGCATATCCAGTTCGCTTGCGATGGCCGGCAATGCCGACTGCATTGCCGTATTGCCTGCGGCGGCGACCAGCATGACGAGAAAAAGGACGACGACGCGGCTGTTGGGTATGGCCTGAACTGTACTCATGGTTTTTCCCAATCATAGCTGCGCGTAACTTCTGCGACATGCAGGCTGTAATCACTGTACCAAAGATCGCGCCCCGCATCGCGCACAGCCATGTGTTCGGGGTGATCGCGCCATGCTTTCGCGCTGGCTTCATTTGTCCAATAGCTGACGGTTATGCCAAGCCCGTCTGACCCCCGCACTGAATCCATGGCGATATACCCCTCTTGCTGCACAGCCAGCGTTTCCATCATTGCGGCTGCGCGTGCATAGCCCGCTGCGTCAGCATCGGTCCGCTGCGCCACGAAAATCACTGAAATTGTTCCTCGGGGAAGCTTTGCCATAGCTGCGGCATTAGGACCGATGCGTCAGACAATGCAAGCGTGGCGGAACAGATTATTGCTTAATGCGTTTGCGTAAACGCAGTGCAATCGTGACGGCCAGAGGCTCGAAACAATTGTTGCCCTTTCTGGGGCTGGAAAGCGTTATTACCGGTTGCGCAGCAGGCTGAACTTAATCCGCCGACCGATGGTGTAGTCCACCGAATTTACGAGGAAATATGCAAACGCAGCCTTGATCCGGCTCCAAATATTGTCGCGCGCTTTTAACAACACAGGCGTTTGTTCTTCGGATTGCGCAACCAACCCATCGATCAACGTGCGCATATACAGCGCAAGCGCATCATCCTTGATGCGGACCATGATCTCAAGATTGATGAACATGCTGCGGACGTCGAGATTGGCTGAAACCATATACACCGCATCATCAATGACCATCAGCTTCATGTGGAGGCGGCGGGGCTGGAATTCGTAAATCTTCGTGCGACGCCGCAGCAGGTAACGGTAGAGCAACCGTGCCGCGGGAATGGTGGCCCCATTGTCGGTTTTTCCCGCCAAGATGAGGCGCGATCCTTTGTTCCGTCTCGATACCTTCGCCAATCGGCGCAATATCGTTTGCGATGGGGAAAAATAGGCCGATGCAATGTCGAACCTTTTTCCGACCTGCAAAGACCGTTTGAACGTAAGCGCCCATGGCGAGATCCGATTTGTTGGTCCGCCCAGCAGCCATTGGATTTCGCCTATGCCCGGTTGCCAATGCTGGATAATCGAACGGATTTTACGATAGCGCACTTTTCCGTCGACCGATGCGCTCGCCATTTCGTCAAAATAGCGCGCCAGCCGCGGTACTTCCGGACCGTTTATAACGATGCCCAAATCTTCCCAGTCATCGTCGCCTGCGCGCCCGAAATATTGATCGGTGATGTTGAATCCGCCCACCAGCGCGTGCGTGCCATCGGCGATGAGGATTTTTTGATGATTGCGGATGATATAGCCCAAGCCCTTGCGGGTGCTGAAGCAATGATATCTTCCGCCCGCATCGGTCAGTTCGTCAAAGAAACGGTCGCTAATCGCGGCAGAACCAAAGCTATCGATGATAAGCTGTACCTGCACACCGCGGTTTGCCGCATCGATCAACGCACTCCGCACGTCGCGTCCAACCGAATCGTCGGCAAACATATAGAAAAACATCTGGATAGATTTTTCCGCCACCGCGATCAGGCGTAACACCGCATCAAGCCTGTCGTTGGGGGCATGCACCAGATGGAGCTGATGGCCAGCAACCTGAAATTGCTTTCCGGGAAACCCTGGGGTGCCTGATTGTGTTGCCATAGTCCAAGTTACCGCTTTGCGTAGGCTACGGCAAGCTGCCTGCCCTTTTCATTGACATTTTCGCTGGTTGTCTTTAGGCGCGAGCAACTTCCCGAAATTCCGAAGAATCAGGAGCCAAGATGGCACGCGTTACTGTTGAAGATTGCATCGACAAGGTCACCAACCGGTTTGACCTCGTATTACTCGCCGCAGAACGCGCGCGTGAAATCTCTGGTGGTGCTGAACTGACTGTTGATCGTGATCGCGATAAAAACCCCGTTGTGGCTTTGCGCGAAATCGCTGAAGAAACGGTTCGCCCAGACCAGCTGAAAGAAGGCCTCGTGCAGTCGCTTCAGAAGGTTCAGGTGGACGAAGATGAAGAAGCCGATGCAGTCGGCTCGATCAGCCTTTCGGCAGAAGCACTTCGCCTCACGGCCGCTGCGCCCGCACGTGGCGCAGGCATGCAGCGCGATTACGACCGGTAATATCGCGCAGATATATTGAAGAAAGAGGCCCGGCTTGTCCGGGCCTTTTCTTTTGGCATTCCCGCACGGATGAAGCCTCGTGATGAAATACGGGTTATTTAGGATCGACCTAACAAGGAAAACGGCGAATGACGATCTCGCGCCAGGCATCCCGAACGGTTTGAATGCGCCTGCGTTCTTGGGGAATACTCGCGAAACCCTCCAGAAATTGCTCGGCGGTCATGCGGTATTTTTTGGGCGCGCAAAACAACGGCTTGCCCGCAGCATGCGCTTGTTCATTTTCTGCTTTGACAGAAGCCGCGGCGGCTTGAAACAGCCGTGCCATCGGCTTGATCTCTTTTGAGAATACCGCGCCCATGCCCTTTTTCTTGAGGGCGAGCGCCTTCACATAAAATGTTTCCGCATCCATGGCTTGGGCGGGAACGGCACACAACAGCGCACCGCTGGCAATCAGCACAGCGAATTTCATATTTGCGACCTCAACTCTCTCGTCAACCGGACTAGAGCGTTGAGGTTATCTTGCAAAGATGAAAATCAGACGCCTTGTGGCGTTACGTCACCAACTGGTGATGATTTGCGACGACCTGCCTTTGGAATGGCCGTGCCCACTGTCGGTATGGACGATGGTTGCGCAATTTTGCCATCGTCACG
>DBOA01000023.1 GCA_002299195.1 Sphingomonadales bacterium UBA658 | reverse complement strand
GGTATTGAAATTTCATCGATTGCGTGGGGCATGTGGCGCTTTGCGGGTCTTGAAATGTCCGCAGCCCGCGCGGCCATTGATGCGGCGTTCGAAGCCGGCATCACCCTTTTTGATACGGCGGACATCTATGGCTTTGGTGAACAAGGCTTTGGCAAGGCCGAGGAACTGCTTGGCCGCGTATTTGCCGAGGCACCAGAATATCGTGACCGGATGGTGCTGGCCACCAAGGGCGGAATTACCCCGCCGACGCCATATGACAGCAGCGCGGAATATCTGACCAAGGCAATTGACGACAGCCTGTCGCGTTTGGGTACTGACTATGTCGACCTGTGGCAAATCCACCGTCCCGATATCCTCACCCACCCGCAAGAAATCGCACGCACCATCGAAGACGCGCATAAAGCCGGAAAAATCCGCGCTTTTGGTGTGTCGAACTTCACGACAGCGCAAATCACGACGCTGGCACAGTTCAGCAGCGTTCCGATTGTCTCGACGCAGCCGGAGCTTTCCCCGTTGCGGATCGATACCATCGAAAATGGCGAGCTTGATCAAGCCATCGCCATGGATTTGGCGGTGTTGGCATGGTCGCCACTTGGCGGCGGTCGCATCGGCGACCCCGGCAACACGCGCGAACAAAATGTCGCGGCGGCCCTGTCGGGCGTTGCAGCCGCGCATGGCGTTTCGCGCACCGCAGCGGCCTATAGCTGGATTATGGCGCACCCTGCCCGCCCCATCCCGATTGTTGGCTCGCAAAACCCGGCACGCATCACAGAGGCTGCCGATGCCTTCAAAATCAAATGGACCCGCGCGGACTATTATAGCGTGTTGGTCGCTGCGCGAGGAGTTCCCCTGCCATGAGCAATCCAATCGAAGTCAGCTGGTTCTCCGCATTATGCGACGATGATTACGAATTTCTTGGGCTACCCGACCCCATGCTCGCGTCGAGTTGGGAGCATTGCCGCAATATCGTGCTCGCCGCTGAAAAGGGCGGGTTCGACAATATATTGCTGCCCTCGGGCTACACGCTTGGGTTGGATACCACTGCTTTTGCCAGCGCGATTGCGACGCTGACCACACGTATCAAGTTGCTGATGGCGGTGCGCATTGGCGAAAGCTGGCCCCCACAATTGGCGCGGCAAATTGCCACGCTGGACCAGATTTCGGGTGGGCGGTTGAACGTCAACATCATCTCGTCTGACTTGCCGGGCGACAAGATGGACAGCGAACCGCGCTATCGCCGGACGGTCGAAGCGATGCAGATCCTCAAGACATTGTTGAACGGCGAACATCTGTCGATTGATGGCGAGCATTATAAAATCGATCTCGACCCGCCACGTATGAAGACCGTCAGCGGCAAATGTCCGCCTCTTTACTTCGGTGGTCTCTCGCCCGCCGCGAAGGACGCTGCTGCCGAAGGTTGCGATGTATATTTGATGTGGCCGGAAACGGTTCAGGGCGCAAAAGACCTTGTCGAAGACATGACCGCACGCGCAGCAAAATTCGGACGGACGTTGAAATATGGCTTCCGCGCGCATGTCATCGTGCGTGAAACCGAAGCTGAAGCCCGGGACTATGCGAACCGTCTCTTGTCCAAGCTGGATGCGCAGCAAGGCGACGCAATCCGCAACAAATCCTTGGATACACAAACCTTCGGTGTTGCGCATCAGGCCGAATTGCGCGCGCAATCGGAGGCGAACGACGGATATCTGGAAGACAATCTGTGGACCGGAATTGGCCGCGCACGTTCAGGCTGCGGTGCGGCGATTGTTGGCGACCCGGACCAAGTGCTCGCCAAAATTGAGGCCTATCGCGCCGTCGGCATCGAAGCCTTCATTTTGTCGGGTTACCCGCACATCAACGAATGCGACATGTTCGCACGTTATGTCTTGCCGAAATTGGACCATGGGCGGTTGGTGATCTGAACCAACGTTGCGCCGCATCGTCATCCTGAACTGGTTTCAGGATGACGGTCAAAGGGTTATCGGCTTAATCCGACAGACCCGCCATACGCTCGGCCTGATCTTCGGCAATTAGCGCCGCGACCAATTCACCAAGGCCACCGCCTTCCAAGATCTCCGGAAGCTTATGCAGCGTCAGGTTGATCCGGTGGTCGGTCACGCGGCCTTGCGGGAAATTATAGGTGCGGATGCGTTCCGAACGGTCGCCTGAGCCAACCATCGCTTTGCGGGCCTCGGCTTCCGCGCCTTGGGCTTCCTCGCGCTCTTTTTCGTACATCCGCGCGCGCAGCACCTGCATCGCTTGGTCTTTATTCTTGTGCTGGCTGCGTCCGTCCTGGCAGGTCACAACGATGCCCGTCGGCAAGTGGGTAATGCGAACGGCCGAGTCCGTCGTATTGACGTGCTGTCCGCCTGCACCCGACGCACGGTACACGTCGATTTTCAGGTCGCGCGCCTCGATCTGGATATCGACTTCGGTCGGCTCCGGCAGCACCGCGACCGTCGCGGCGCTGGTGTGAATGCGGCCGCCGCTTTCGGTCACGGGCACGCGCTGCACACGGTGGACACCGCTTTCATATTTCAGCTTGGCGAAAACACCATTGCCCTTGATCGCGACAACAACTTCCTTGAAGCCGCCCACATCGGACGCGCTGACGGAGATCGGTTCGATCTTCCACCCCTGCCCCGCGGCATAGCGTTCGTACATGCGGTACAAGTCACCGGCAAACAACGCAGCTTCATCACCGCCGGTGCCCGCCCGGATTTCAAGCATGGCGGGCCGGTCATCGGCGGCATCTTTCGGCAAGAGCGAGATCGCCAAAGCGGTTTCGGCTTGGCTCAACTGATGGCTGACATCCTCCAGTTCCTCGAGCGCCATTTCGTGCAGGTCGGGGTCGGAGGAATCTTTAGACATATGCTGCAAGGTTTCGATTTCCTTGCGCAGTCGCCGGACATTGGCAGCCGCCTTGGCGACCGGTTCCAGCTCCGAATATTCCTTGGAAGCCGTGACAAAGGCATCGCCCTCCAACTGCCCCGACGCCATCCGTGCCTCAAGCTCGGAAAAGCGTGATTCAATAAGCGCGATACGTTGCGGGGAGATTTTGGTCATGCGAGCGACTGAAGAACGCTCTTAAGCCGGTCATTGTTATCTTCACCGGACATCCCGTAATATCCATCCTCATTGACGCGTAGGATAGCCGCCGGGCTTTGCTTGACGGCCTTATCATAGCGCTTTTTCGGAGAACCAGTTGCAATCATGTCGGCCGAAATTCCGGCTTGGCGCAGCTGACGCAAAAGCGCGAAGGCATGTCCAAGACCCGCGTCATTCTCCAAAACAATCATGGCTTCGATCTGCTGTGTTGGTGCGGCATCAATCAACATACCCAACCGCTCAATGCCCGCCGCCCAGCCAACCGCTGGCGTTGCCGGTCCGCCCAAATTCTCAATCAAGCCATCATAGCGTCCGCCGCCCAGCACGGTGCCCTGCGCACCCAACCGGTCGGTCACAAACTCAAACGCAGTGTGGCGATAATAATCGAGGCCGCGCACCAGCGCGGCATTGCGCGTCCATGCGACGCCAGCGGCATCAAGGCCTGCTGTGACCGCGCCGAAGAAATCCTGTGCTTCGCCAGACAGATAATCGTCGATCACCGGCGCCGCGTCGGCAATCGGGCGGTCTTTGGGGTCTTTGCTATCCAGAATACGCAGCGGATTTTTCTCCAGCCGCGATAGGCTATCTTCCGAAAGCGCCCCCTTGTGGTCATTGAAATAGCCGACCAATGCCGCGCGCCACGCATCGCGGCTTTGCGTGTCGCCCAATGTGTTGAGCTGCAACGTCACGCCTTCGTTTATGCCCAATTCCTTTAGCAACTGGTCCGCCATCACCAGCAGTTCAACATCGGCGGCAGGCTCTGCTGCGCCGATAATCTCCGCATCAATCTGGTGAAATTGACGATAGCGGCCCTTTTGCGGGCGTTCGTAGCGGAACAATGGGCCGTGCACCGACAGTTTCATAGGCGCAAATTGCTGCCAGCCATTGGTAAGGTATGCGCGCGCAATGCCCGCCGTAAATTCGGGCCGCAGCGTGATCGAATCCCCGCCGCGATCTTCGAAGCTGTACATTTCCTTGGATACGACATCCGTCGCCTCACCCAAGCTGCGCGAAAAAACGGCTGTTGGCTCAATCACGGGCAGCTGAAGGCCCTTAAATCCATAAAGCCTGCGCACGCGTTCAAATGTTGCGACGACATGCGCAAAACGTTCTTCTGTCTCGCCGAACATGTCCTGAGTACCGCGAACGGCTTGGGGTGTCTGTATCTTTGCCATATTAAAGCGCCCTAGCGGCTAATTGTTGTTAGTGGAATAGGGCTGGACGTGCCAATCGGCTTTCGCCAAATGTCTGGCCCATGAATCCCCGCATATTATCCCGCGCTATCGCCGCATTCGCCCTTTCCGCTAGCCTCATTTCCGCAGCATCTGCGCAAAACAGTGCGCCGCAGCCGTTGCCTATCGTCTCGAATATCCCTGAGCCGCAAGATCGCCCCCTGTCGGAACCAATGATCTTGTCTGTGGACGCTACCGATATTGATCGCGCTATTTTCCAGGTGCGTCAGGTCATTCCTGTAGAAAAAGGCAAGCCGCTGGTCCTGCTTTACCCGCAGTGGTTGCCCGGCAAGCATGGTCCACGCGGTGCACTGGCCGAAATGACAGGGCTTATGATCCGCGCAGGCGGGAAGACGCTGCGATGGACCCGCGACCCGGTTCAGGTTTACGCCTTTCATGTCGATGTGCCTGCCGAAACATCGTCCGTCGATGTAGAATTCCAATTCACAGCGCCTATCCGCGAAAGCGAAGGCCGCATCAACGTCACGCCCAATATGATGAATGTCCAATGGGAACAGGTGGCCCTGTACCCCGCAGGACATTTTACCCGCGCTATTCAGGTAAAGCCTTCGATTACACTGCCCGAAGGCTGGACGGGCGTGGCCGCGCTTGATGGCGCAAAGATTACCGGCAACCGCATTGATTATGGCGTGACGAGTTTTGAAACCTTGGTCGACAGCCCGATGTTCGCGGGGCCACATTATAAGAAATGGGATCTGGGCAACAACGTCACGCTGAATGTGTGGGCGGACGACGCCAAATATCTGGCCGCGAAGCCCGAACACATCGCTGCACATCGCGCATTGGTGGATGAATCGCTCCTGCTTTTTGGATCAAAGCATTTTGATCGCTATGAATTTCTACTCGGACTGACCGAAGAGCTTGGCGGCATTGGGCTTGAACATCATCGCAGCTCTGAAAATACGCGCGAGACCGACTATTTCATCGAATGGGATGACAATATGTCCGAACGCGGCCTGTTGCCGCACGAATTCACGCACAGCTGGAATGGAAAGTTCCGTCGCCCGGATACGATGTGGACGCCCGATTATTCCACCCCGATGCGCGACAATTTATTGTGGGTCTATGAAGGGCAGACCAGCTTTTGGGACCTCGTCCTTGGCGCGCGCTCGGGCCTACAATCCAAAGAAATGGTGATGGGCGAATGGGCCAAATATGCGGGCTTTTACGTAGAGCAGCCTGGCCGCACATGGCGTTCGGTAGAAGATACCACGCATGATCCCATTTTTGGCGCACGCAAAGCCAAGCCATTCGCAAGCCACGCACGCGGCGAAGATTATTACAACGAAGGCTCGCTGATCTGGCTCGACGCGGACATGACCATCCGCACGCTTTCAAAGGGCAAAAAATCACTCGATGATTTCGCCAAAGCCTTTTTTGGCGTGCGCAACGCCGACTGGGGCGTGCTCACTTATAATTTTGATGAGATTATCCGCACGCTGCATGCTGTGCAGCCTTATGATTGGGCGACATTTCTGGACACCAAATTGCGCCAACCGGGTCAGCCCGCACCGTTGAACGGTTTTGAATTGGGCGGGTACAAACTTGTCTGGAAAGAAGAACCTAACATCTTTGACAAAGAACTGATGAAGGAAGGCAACAACTTCAACCTCACGCACTCGCTGGGGCTGACGTTGGACAAAGATGGCCGTGTCACGTCGGTATTATGGAACGGTCCTGCTTTTAAGGCCAATATTGTCAACGGCACCAAAATCATTGCCGTCAACGGCTATGCTTACTCCAAAGACGGCCTGAGCGCGGCAATCAAGGCCGCAAAGGGTGGGAAAAAGCCCGTGCGCCTTATATTGGAACGCAACAAACGTTTTGAGCAAATAGACATCGCCTATTCGGGCGGCTTGCGCTATCCGCACCTCGAAACCACGGGCAAGGACGAAACGGCGATCGATCGTTTGCTGCGTCCGCGGCGGACCAACTAAAACCATTTGAAAGCATTCTCCCATGCGTATTGATTTGATTCCAGCAGGCGACAATGTGCCTGAAAGCCTGAACGTGCTGATCGAGGTTCCCATTGGCGGTGAACCTGTAAAGTATGAATTTGACAAGGCTTCTGGTGCTCTTTTCGTAGACCGTTTCCTGCACACCCCCATGCGTTACCCCGCCAATTATGGCTTTGTTCCGCATACGCTGGGTGAAGATGGCGACCCGTTGGACGCACTTGTCGTCGCGCGCTCGCCTATCGTCGCCGGTGCGGTGGTCAAATGCCGCCCGATTGGCGTTTTGATGATGGAAGATGATGCCGGCGGTGATGAAAAATTGCTGTGCGTGCCGGTCAACAAGACCTTCCCTTATTATTCGGACGTTGTGACGTACAAGGATATGCCACCCATCGTCCTGCAACAGATCGAGCATTTCTTCACCCATTATAAGGACCTGGAGCCCGGCAAATGGGCCAAGTTGAATGGCTGGGGTGATGAAAACGACGCCAAGCGCATTATTATGGAATGCGTCGAACGTGCAAAGGAACATGGTATATGAATCGGGCAGCGCTGGTCACACTAACTGCACTAGCGCTCTCGGCATGTGCCACACCTGAAACACGCGTAAGAACCGCACTGATGGATGCCGGTCTGTCCCGTCCGATTGCAGCCTGCATGGCTGACCGAATGGTCGACCGGCTTTCACTTGTGCAATTGAATAAGCTGAGCGGCCTTAAAAAGCTGCGCGGTCAGGACATGCGCAAGATTACCGTCGAGGACTTTCTGAAGCGCACACGCTCGCTGCAAGACCCCGAAATACTCGGCGTCGTAAGCTCGTCCGGGCTTATTTGCGCAATTAAGGCGTAAGCAGTCCAAGTGATATTTGTCATCCCGGACATGGGTTCGGGATGACAAGTAATTAACTGAATGCCTTCACCAACATCGCGAACCAACCCGTATCCGACTTTGCCGTCGCGGGTGCACCAAAATCCACACATTCGAGACATTTGGCCTGCGCTCCACGCACGCCCGTCAGCATATTCAAATCTGCCGAAATCCGCTGGAACAGCAACTGCTGCTGCCATGATGCTTGCGCAAAAATATCCATCGGCGCTGCTGCCTGCGCCCGCTTTGGCATCAGGGCACTGATGAGCGTATCTGCGAAGCTCGTGGGCGGTTCAATATATTCGGCATGCCATCCATCGGGTGTCAATCCGGCACGCTTTGCCGCTTCCGCAAACGCCTCATTCATACCACCGGTCCTGTCGACAAGGCCGAGCTGGCGTGCCGTGCCACCCGCCCATACACGCCCCTGAGCGACTGCATCTACCTGCTCGGGCGTTTTCTTACGCGCCGTTGCTACGCGCGTCAGGAACTGGCGATAGCCATTCTCAATGGCGCTTTGGGCCACGCGGTCAAATTCGGGGCTGAAGCCATTCAAGACATCCGGTTCGCCCGACAATGGCGTCGTCTTCACGCCGTCTGCATTCACGCCGATTTTCGCAAGGCCAGCCTCCGCACTTGGGATGACGCCGAAGATACCGATGGATCCGGTAATCGTTGAAGGATCGGCAAAGATGACATCTGCAGGAAGCGATATCCAATAACCGCCGCTTGCGGCCAAATTCGCCATCGAAACGATGACCGGAATCTTTTTTGCCTTGGCCGCTTCAATCGCCAAACGGATTTTTTCCGATGCTGTGACCGAACCGCCCGGCGAATCCACACGGACCACCAACGCTTTCAAATCCTTATTGTCGAGCGCATCGTAAATGAGACCGCTGACGGTGTCGCCCGCTGCGGTTCCAGGACCGCCCTCTCCATCGACGATCGTACCCGCAATGGTCACGACGCCAATCTGCGCACCTGCGGTTGCTGGACCGTAGCTCGCAAGTAACGCGTCCGTTGGTGTGTGGGCAAAACCGCCAGTCGTTTTCTTGTCATCCGCGCCAACCTTGCCGGCGATGAATTTTCCGAATGCGATACGGTCACCCAGCTTGTCGACCAGACGCGACGACAGAGCCAATTGCGCCAGATCGCCTTTGACGGATTCCACCGCACCGGCCGGGTCGGTCAACATCCGGTCCAGCTGCGCCTGAGGACGCGCCTTTGCTACGCCCGCTCTCCACTGTCCCCAGACCTCATCATACACGCCCTTGATCGCGATTTTGGATTCAGGGGACTGCGCTGACCGTGTATAGGGTTCAACTGCGCTCTTGAAGGTGCCGACACGGTAGATGTTGGCCTTCACGCCAAGCTGGTCGAGCAAGCCTTTATAATATGGCTGCGATCCGCCGGGTCCGGTTATCACTGCGCCGCCCAACGGGTCCATCCAGATTTGCGTGGCATGGGCCGCCAGTTGATAGCTGTCGTCGGAATAGGCCGTGGCAAAGGCATAGACAGGCTTGCCTGCCTTTTTCACCGCCTCAAGGCTGTTGCCGATTGCCGCAAGGCTCGCCTGTCCGCCGCCCATGAACCGTTCCATGTCGACAACGACCAGTTTCACCCGCGTATCTTTTTCCGCCAGCTTGAGCGCGCGAACGACATCGCGTTGCCGGATTTCACCGGTTGGCATGGCTGAGGATGTGAGCGCTGTCAGCGGGTCAACTTCTGCAGGCTGTTCGGAAATAACGCCATCAAGTTTCAGCAACAATGCACCATCGCGCACGACCGCCGGATTGGGGCTAGCGTTCAGAAGCGCGAATATCGCGAGGAAGAACAATAACAGGAAAAAGAGCACCAGCAGGTCCTTAAACCCGACCAATATTTTCCAGCTGACGCGCAGAAACTGCATAATGTGATGCCCCTTTTTGATCTTTGTTCCGATGTAAGCATTCGAACGTCATTTGCCACTATTGTTCGACAAAAAGATGTTGCGCGCTGACAAGACCACCGAAATGCAGGCGAAACAGAAAAGGGCCGCTGGAATGATCCAGCGACCCTTAAACATGGGTCAGCGGTCGGATATGCCGCTGCCGGAAGTTGCTTTCATGCCGTGACCGGCATCGCCGACATCATCGGCGGCCGATCTCCCGAACGGAATTCCCCGACCTCTTAACTGAACCATGAGACATCGGATCACCTCCTTTCGTTGAATGGAAACTGCTTGCTTCAAACATTTATCTGCCCTCCGCAGGACGGAAGTTGAATCAAACGGGTGACTTAAACAAGTCTTGTATTAAATTTTTTTTCGGGCAAACATTGGGGTTCTGCGCCGCGATATTTGACATGATCAAAATGCTAATTCCGGCAATCTTCGACAATGCGTGCAATCTCTGCCCATGCCGGCAAAATGATCGGCGGATGTCCGTCCGTTTCCAATAATATCCGCCCGCGGCTAAACGCCATCGCGTCCAATATAGCGTCCATCGGCATGATTTCACTTGCCAGATAGGCGGGCGTTCCGCCGGTCGGCTTTGCGACAAATTCCTTCGTTGACGAAGATGTCCGTATGACGATGCGTTGCCCCGGTGCAGTCGCTTCACGCGACGCATATATGCGCCGATTTTGCAGGTCACAGCGCAGGCTGACGACTGCATTTTGGCCGGTCGGTCCAAATAAAGCAGTCGATCCGCGATCATCGCGCCGATACACCCAATCACCCACGGCAAACGGCCAGTCATTCCAATCCGCCGACAGACGCGGCGTTGGCGCAGGCGTGGCGGCCACCGGTGGCGGCACGGGCGCTGCCCTTTGTGCTGGCGGAGGCGGCGGCGCAACGCAGGATGCGAGCACCAACATTGCAATGAGGGTCAGGTTACGGGTTTGCATGACTTTGTCTTATGGCCAAATCGCATCTGCTCCGCTAGCGCGTTGCGACATGGCGACCAAAAAAACACGACTAGACCAATTGATCGTTGATCGCGGCCTTGCCGAAAGCAAGACGCGTGCGCAGGCATTGGTCATGGCGGGCCATGTCTATATCGGTGATGCCAAGGCACTAAAGCCGGGGCAGCAAATCGCCGAAGATACCGAAATCAGTGTGAAGGGCAGCGATCATCCGTGGGTCTCGCGCGGGGGCATTAAACTTGCCCATGCCCT
>DBOA01000116.1 GCA_002299195.1 Sphingomonadales bacterium UBA658 | reverse complement strand
TATCAAGAAGTGGCGCGCCGTCTGGGCCTGATGCCGGATGAAAGCGAAGGCGCTGTGCTCGATATGGTTAGCCATCGGCTGCGTAAAGGCAAGTAAACCAAGAATTTACATCTTTGCATCTTGCTATCGGTGGCTTTCTCTGGACACAGTCGATCGATGAACAAGAGACATTTAGTTTTATTGGCGGCGGCTGCCTGTGTTGTAGGCGCACCCGCTTTGTCCGCTGCGCCGCAAGAGAGAACTAAAGTCGAGGGCACGGAACGCACCGCACCCTGGAATGCCGAGACTTCTAATCTAGAGCCAGATCGCAGCATCATTTACGGGCGGCTGCCCAATGGTCTGCGCTACGCCATTCGCCCGAACCAGCGCCCCCAGAATCAGGTGCTCGTGCGCATGGCCATCGACTTCGGGTCGGCAGCAGAAGCCGATGACGAGCAAGGACTCGCGCATTTCATCGAACATATGGCGTTCAACGGCAGCACCAACGTGCCCGAGGGCGAGATGGTCAAAATGCTTGAACGGCTTGGCCTATCCTTTGGCGCCGATACGAACGCGTCGACGGGTTATACGCAGACCCAATATAAGCTCGATTTGCCGAAAGCCGACCCACGCCTGATTGAGCGCGCTTTGTTCCTCATGCGCGAGACCGCAGGGAATGTCTCGTTTAACCCCGCATCGGTTGATCGTGAACGTGGGATCGTATTAGCGGAGAGACGCGAGCGCGAAAACTTCGCGTTTCAAAGCGGGCGGGCTGCCAATAATCTCTTTTTGCCCAACACCTATTTTTCGACCCGCTACCCGATTGGCCTATCCGAAATCATCGAAACCGCACCCGCGGACCGGTTGAAGGCGCTGTATCGCAAATATTACCGGCCAGACCGGATCAAGATCATCATTGTCGGACCAGTGGACCCCGTTGCGATTGAGCGCGAATTGGCGAACAAATTCGCTGATTGGCAGGTCACAGCACCACCCTTGGGTAACCTTGACCGGTGCGAACTCGATACGGCACGTGGCGTGTCTGCCGCAAGTTTTACCCATCTTGAAATCAATGAAGCCATTGCCGTTCAACAGTTTTTCAAGGACAAACCCCGGCCCGACACCGTCGAACGGGCGATGATTGAACTCAAGATGCAAATTGCATCGGCCATCATTTCCCAGCGGATAAGCCGCCGGTCGCGTTCAGAGGACATTCCCTTTCTAGGCGGCGGTGTAAACTTTACCTTAGGTATCTGCGACAATTATGCCGCCGTCAGCTTTAGCGCAGGCGGCAAAGACGGCAGTTGGCGGGCGTTGCTGCCATTTACAGAACAGGCTGTCCGGCAAGCCCTGCAATATGGTTTTGATGACACCGAAGTTGCCGAGCAGATAAAGCGCCTCGACACCTCTTATGAAAACAACGCCAAGGCAGAGGGCACAGAGCAAAGCGCTTCGATCGCCAACGCATTGGTCGGACTTGACGATGACGTCTATAATTCAGACGCCTACCGGTTGCTGCTATGGCGCCAATTGCGTCCGTTCATGACGAAAGCTGCCGTCAATGCGGAATTCGCAAAATGGTTTGGCCAGATGACGGCCCCGCAAATTTTTCTGTCCACGAAGCAGACGTCAGGGACGTCTTCCGATGATATCTTGGCCGCCTATGCCGCAAGCCGCGCGGTTGCGGTGGCGGCACCCGTCGCGCGCGCAACGAGCGCATTTGCCTATACGGACTTTGGCCCCGCCGGCACCGTCGTTGAAGATACAGTCATCCCCGACCTTGGCATTCGCACAATCCGCTTTGCCAATGGCGTTTTGCTGAACCTCAAAAAAACCGATTTTGAGGACAATCGCGTGCGATATTCCCTGCGGATCGATGACGGACAATTGCATTTTGCGAAGGACGAGGCGGTGTTGGCTTGGCTGATGTCCGGGGCGTATGTTTCCGGCGGTCTTGCGGCGCATGATTTTGAAGATCTGCGCACCTTGCTTGCCGGGACAACCGTCACACCCGCATTCGGGGTAGCTGAAGACTATTTCGGCGGCACTGGTGCCGTCGCACCTGTGGACTTGGAACGCCAGTTGCAGGTGATGGCCGCGTACACGAAATATCCGGGCTATGCCGACAGTGCCCTCCGCTTGTTCCGCCGCCCATTGCCAGAAATCTACGCGCGGCTGGACGCAACTCCCGGATCGGCATTGAGCGTCGCCATGGCGCGAATCATGACGGACAATGACCCCCGCTTTGCGCTTGCGCCGCTTGAAGTGGTCCAAGCGGCCGATTTTTCGCAACTGAAATCGGCATTGGGTGATGCCCTAATCCAAAACAGAATCGAAATCGCAATCGTCGGCGACCTCGACGAAGCCACCACAATTGCCGCTGTTGCCCGCACTTTTGGCGCTATGCCCACCCGGACGGGCACGGCAGATATGACAGCTCAGGACGCACGCTGGAGCACGGCCAGCGGGAATTTCGATATCCCGCACAAGGGTGAAGCCAATCAGCTGGGGTGGCGCCGGATTTGGCCCACCACGGGTGACCGTGATCAGAAACTGACGCAGTCGATGGACCTGTTGGCACGTGTCGTAACCCTTCGCCTTACGGATGAATTGCGGGAAAAGCTGGGCGCGACATATGGTGTGCAGGCAGGATCAGAGATGTCGGATGTCTATCGCGACCGTGGTGCATTTTCGATTTCGACAGCAGGCGACCCTAAGGACCTCGCCGCCATCGAAAATACGGTTGATCTGGTCATGACGGAAATCGTGAAAGCGCCCGTTGACAACGACCTGTTTGAACGCGCACGCAAACCTGTGCTTGAAAGCTACGCCGACTGGAAAAAGCGCAACCCGACATGGCTCGGCGTTGCAGCAGAAGCGCAAACCAATCCGGATAAGTTGAACCGGTTCCGGCAGAACGAA
>DBOA01000055.1 GCA_002299195.1 Sphingomonadales bacterium UBA658 | reverse complement strand
GCGATCTGGTCGGCCATATCGGCGGCGGGTGTGCCGGGACGCGGGCTATATTTGAACGAATATGCCTGCGCATGGCCGACTTCACGTACCAGGCGCATGGTGTCTTCAAAATCTTCTTCGGTCTCGCCAGGAAAACCGACGATGAAATCACCGGAAAAGGCGATGTCAGGCCGCACGGCACGCACGCGGTCCAAAATGCGCAGATAGCTGTCGCGGCTGTGGCTGCGGTTCATCGCCTTTAAAATGCGGTCCGAACCCGATTGCACGGGCAGGTGCAGGAACGGCATCAGCTTTTCAACATCACCATGCGCGGCGATCAGGCCTTCGGTCATGTCGTTCGGGTGGCTCGTCATATAACGGATGCGGCGCAGGCCGGGAATTTTGTCGAGCGCGCGGATGAGGCCATCGAGACCCTGCAACTGACCCTTGTCGTCCTCGCCGTCCCAAGCGTTAACGTTTTGCCCCAATAACGTGATTTCTGCGGCACCCGCGTCAACGATGGCCTTTGCCTCGTCAATCAACTCGCTCCAGCTGCGCGAAATCTCCGCGCCGCGCGTGTACGGCACGACGCAATAGGTGCAGAATTTGTCGCAGCCTTCCTGAACCGTCAGAAAGGCAGAGGGCGCTTGCTTGCGGCGTGCGGGCAATTTGCCGAACTTATCGAGACCGGGCAGGTCAAGGTCGACCACGCGTTCACCGCGTCCGACTGCGGCAACCATCTCGGGCAGATTATGATAGGCTTGCGGGCCGACAACAATGTCGACTTCGGGCGCTCTGCGGCTAATCTCGCCGCCTTCGGCCTGCGCGACGCATCCGGCCACGGCAATGACGGGGCTGCTGCCGTCCTTGCGACGCAGACGGCCGATTTCGGAATAGACCTTCTCTGCTGCCTTTTCGCGAATATGACAGGTGTTGAGCACGACGAGATCGGCATTTGCCTTTTCATCGGCGGGCGTCATGCCTTGGCTTTCGAACATTTCGGCCATGCGTTCGCCATCATAGACGTTCATCTGGCAGCCGTAATTTTTGATCGAATAGGTTTTGGGAGAATCCGTGCTCATAGCGCGTGTCTATACATAGCGCCGTGTGCCGCCGCCACCCTCCATCGCTGCACCTATGCGCGCACGCACTTCCGCGGAAATCGCCTTGCGGTCGGAGTAATGCAGGGGATCAAACGGTTCCAGAAAATGTAGGGTCGCCGTAATTGGTTTCAGGTATGACAAAAGCCGCCAGAAATTCTCGGTCACTTTTTCATCGCCGACCCACGCGACACGCGGGGTATGGTGCCCGTAGCTTAGAAATACCGGCTGAACGAGCATGCCACTTGGCGGCGGAACGAGTGCTGCGAACAACGATGGTTTGAACGGCAAAAGGCCCGAACCGTCATGGGTCGTGCCTTCCGGGAATATCGTGACCGGTTGATTGCCCGTCATGGCCGCCCGCAGATCTTCCACCTGATTTCCGACACTGGCGCGGTTTTCGCGGCTGACAAAGATGGTATTGTTTATTTTGCAAAGCCACCCAATCAACGGCCAGCCTTCAATCCCGTCATTGGCGACAAAGGTGCAACCGGTAACGCCTGACATCACGGGGATGTCGATCCAGCTATGATGGTTGGCGGCGTAAAACACATTTGCGCGCACCCGCTGTCCCGACGTGGCGGTTGCAATGCCGCTGGTCCAGCTGATCGACAGAAGGAACAGGCGCGGCCACGGCGATGGCCGATTAAGAAGCCGCCATAGATTGTGAAGGAGTAGGCTCGTTACCAAGCTGGCGGCCATTAGCAGCAGCCGGGCGGCAAACAAACATTGGCCAGCTAAAAATGCAGCGGGGTTGCGGCGTTTAATCCTTGCGGTCGATGGCGACGCCATAGAGTTCCATGCGATGGTCAACGAGACGGTAGCCGAGGCGTTCTGCAATGATCTTCTGCAGTGCTTCCAGCTCGGGGTCGACGAATTCAACAACTTTGCCGGTTTCGACGTCGATGAGGTGATCATGATGTGCCTCTGGCGACGCTTCATAGCGCGCGCGCCCGTCACCAAAATCGTGGCGGTCCAATATGCCTGCTTCTTCGAACAAGCGGACTGTCCGATATACGGTGGCGATTGAAATCTTGGGATCGATGGCGGACGAACGGCGATAGAGCTCTTCGACATCAGGATGGTCAGTCGCATCCGAAATGACGCGCGCTATGACGCGGCGTTGGTCGGTAATACGCAGGCCACGTTCGTTGCACAGCGCTTCAATGTCGATTTTGATGTCCATCGCGAAGTACATTTAGTGCCGCGTCACGATTCGTCAAAGAAAAAGGCCGGAGAATGCTCCGGCCTTATTTTCCAGTGACGCATTGCGCGCTTTACTTGATTTTTTTCTTCCGGCCCGAACCCGGTGCACGACCAAGGCCGATTGCCTTTGCGAGTTCACGACGTTGTTCCGCATAAGCAGGTGCAACCATCGGATAATCCGCGGGCAAGCCCCATTTTGCGCGATAGTCATCAGGCGTCATGCCATAATGCGTCATCAGGTGACGCTTAAGCATTTTCAGCTTCTTACCGTCGTCCAAGCAGACGATATAATCGCGCTTTACGGAATTGCGGACTGGAACAGCTGGTTCCAAAACTATTTCAGGCGCAGCCGC
>DBOA01000147.1:1448-15512 GCA_002299195.1 Sphingomonadales bacterium UBA658 | reverse complement strand
GACTTCACGCTGTCGCGGCCCAACAGCCTGGGCATTTCCGCATTCCGGCCGCTTGCCATGCGCTGCACCGCGCAAGGTCTGGACGCCATTTCCGAAGGCCTATCTGCGCGAATATTTGCGGAATGCGATTATCTTGAGGCGCATTGGCCGACCAATCTTCCCGTCGCGGCGATCCATGCGGACCTGTTTCCGGACAATGTCCTGATGCTTGGCGACAATGTCACTGGCCTGATTGATTTCTATTTCGCCTGCTCCGAAATCCGCGCTTATGACCTTGCGGTCACGCACAGCGCATGGTGCTTTTCGGGCGATGGCAAAGTCTTTGACGCGGATGTGAGTGCGGCCATGTTGGCGGGCTACACCACAGCCGTGCCAATGGATGCCGCAACGCGGGACGCATTGCCGATATTGCTGCGCGGTGCGTGTTTGCGGTTTACATTAACGCGGTGTTACGACTGGATTAACACGCCAGCCGATGCGCTGGTCACGCGCAAGGACCCCTTGGCGTTCCTGCGGCGGCTGGAATATTACAGCGACCCCAATCAGGTTGATGCCCTTTTGGCCCAATTGCCATGAAACAGATTGAAATTTTCACCGACGGCGCGTGCAAGGGCAATCCCGGGCCGGGCGGCTGGGGTGCGATCATCCGTTATGGCAAGCATGAAAAAGAAATTGCGGGCGGCGATCCGGACACCACCAACAACCGCATGGAAATGAGCGCGGTCATTCAGGCGCTGAACGCCCTTGTCGAACCGTGCAGCATCAAACTGCACACCGACAGCAAATATGTTATCGACGGCATCACCAAATGGATCTTTGGCTGGCAACGCAATGGTTGGAAAAACGCGGCGAAACAGCCGGTGCGCAATGCCGACCTATGGCGTGAGATGGTCGCAGCGATGGCGCGGCATCAGGTGGAATGGATTTGGGTCAAAGGGCATAATGGCCACCCCGAAAATGAACGCGCAGACCGGCTCGCCAGCGATGCGGCCGATGCTGCCAGCAATAAGGTTGGGTAAACTGGTTTAAAAACGCCCTGGCGCATATAGCGCCGCATTAACGCGGTCGGGCGCTATTATGGCATCGTTCAGTAACGATCCCGCGAGCTGCGCTGCGGCAGGCGCAGTCTGAATGCCAAAGCCGCCCTGTCCTGCAAACCAGAAGAATGCATCATGCGCCGCATCGCGGCCAATGACCGGCAACCGGTCAGGTGCAAAGCTGCGCAAGCCGGCCCATTTACGTTCAACGCGGCGGATGTCCCAGTCGACAACCTGCTGCAGCCGATCAATGGCAAGCGCGATGTCATATTCTTCAGGTGCGGCGTCGCACGCCGGTGTTGCGGTCTCGTCATGCGGGCTCAGCCACAAACGTCCGCCCGCATCGGGCTTGAAATAGAAACTGCCATCAAGGCCAATGACGAGCGGCAGGGCCGCAGGCACATCGGGTGCAACCGCCAATTGCGCAATGGTGCGCCGATAGGGTTGAATGCCTAAGGGCGCAACGCCCGCCATCTGCGCCACATTATCCGCCCATGCCCCGGCGGTATTGACGATGATATCGGCGGTGCAGTTCAGGCTGCCCGCTTTGATATGCCAAATGCCGTCACGCCACTGCGCATGTTCCAGCCGGCTGTTGCAATGTGGTTGAACGCCCTGCTTGCGCGCTTGGCGCAGATAGGCCGTGTGGAGCGCGGCGACGTCAATATCCGCGCAGGCTGCCTCCCACAGCCCCGTCGTCCATCCGCTGCGCAGACCGGGCACATGTCGTTCCAAATCCTTGCGATTGCTGCGTTCAATATGCACACCGCTTGATGCAAATTCTGCCAGCATAGCATCCGCCAAAGGTTGCTGCTCTGCCGTGCCAATGTGCAGCCCGCCACGCGGGGACATCAATGGGCCGTCATGGAAATCCTTGGGTGGGTTCGCCAGGAATGGACCCGACGCCGTTGTCAGCGGCTGAACGTCTGGGCCACCATAGCATTCAACCCAGAACGCGGCTGACCTGCCCGTGGAATGATATCCCGGGTGCGCCTCCGCCTCAATCAGGACAACCGACTGATATGCAGACAGCTGCGCGGCAAGACTTGCCCCGGCGATGCCTGCACCGATTATGGCAATGCTAAAATCGCTCATGGCCGGGGTGCGTGTTGATCCAAAAAGGTGTCGATGCGTTGCAGGCACTGGTCGCGCACGCCATCTGCTTCGCGCAGCAGCTCATGCGCGGCCTCGTTACCGAAAATCAGCGTTTCGGCATGTGGCAGCCGCTTGCTGTCTGCGATCACCCGCTTTGTGCTGACCAACTGATCCGCCGTCGTCGCGAGCAACAGAATTGGCGTTTGCACCGCCTCCAGCGCGCCGGGGCGTTCCAGCAAGCGGATGGACGCCATGGCGCGTTCCACCCAATGCCAGCTTGGCGGCCCAAGCTTAACCTCAGGACGCAGCGCCCACCATGCAATCTCGTCTTCGTAACGGTCGTCATCATGCGTCAGCATTTTGCCGCGCATGCTCATCGGCGATAATGGCTTTTCACTGACTTTCCATGCGGCTTGTTTGCCCTTGCCCAATGCCACAATCAATTTGGCAACGGCATGGTTGAGGGCAAGCGGCAAGCCGCCGGTTTGAATGCCCAGCATCGGCGCGCTCAGCGCCACCGCGTCGGGATCCATCGTCTTTTCCACCAAAGCGCGCATCGCCAGTTGCCCGCCCATGCTGTGCGCGAGCACAACATGCGGCGCTGGCGTGTCGCGTTTCCATGCGTCCCAAAATGTGCCCAGATCGGCGATCCAAGTCGCGAAATCGTCGATATGGCCGACTTGGGGATCATCCAGTAACCGGCCCGAAGCGCCCTGCCCGCGCCAGTCAATGGCCGTAACATGCCATCCGGCATCGGCATAATAAGCCAATGTTTCCAGATATTTTTCGTAATGATCGCCGCGCCCTGGCAAGAATAACAAGGAACCACGCGGCGGGGTCGACGCCTGCCAATCGATACGCCGGATCGGCCAACCATCGGCAGCGTGCCACATCGTTTCTGCGGCATTGGCCGGAATTGCGCGGCGGTTCATCGGTGTTTTCGGTGCGTGCATGGTTACTTTTTGGTAATCTTTCATGGTTAATGCTGTGCAGATGTCCAGTGAAACTCTCGCTTACGCAACCCTTGGCGGCTTGGCAATTACGCTGTTGGTATCAATCTATACCGACATCAGATACCGGCTTATTTTCAACAAGATAAACATCGCGATCGCGATTGGCGCGCCATTATTCTGGCTGGCCAGCGGCGGGTTTAACCTCACCGACATCAGCGTGCACCTGCTCACAGCAGCGATTACATTCAGTGTCTTTGCGGTCGCGTTCCATTTCGGCGCGATGGCTGGCGGCGATGTGAAGCTTTTTGCCGCGTGGCAAAGGAGTGGGCCGCGGCTATCCCGAATTGGGCGATGAATTTGCGCTCACCGCAATTGAGCTGGGTTTTTAACCGAACGCCGTACTGCGTTCGAAAATCTGGCGTACCGCGTCAATCTGGACTCGATCCGAGGCGTGGTCACGACCATGATTCAGACCGAAAAATATGGTACGCCATTAGCATCAGCCTTGCGCGTATTGTCTGCCGAATTCCGCAACGAGCGCATGATGCGCGCCGAAGAAAAGGCCGCACGTTTGCCCGCCATTATGACGGTGCCGTTGATCCTTTTCATTCTGCCGACGCTGTTCATCGTTATTATCGGGCCAGCCGCCTACTCGATTGGCGACGCGTTTTCGAAACAGTGAACGGGGCGGCGTCGCGCCGTCCCCTTCAACCCAAACGCACAGTCTGTTCGATGGCACCGAAAATGCTGTGGCCCGCATCGTCGCGCACTTCGATCCGGACGACGTCCCCATCTTGCAAGAATGGCGTGGTCATTTCGCCCGTCGCGATTTTTTCGACCATGCGCACTTCGGCAAGACAGCTGTAGCCGAGCCCGCCGTCGGCGACAGGACGGCCGGGACCGCCATCGGCATCGCGGTTGGACACGGTGCCTGAACCAATAATCGACCCTGCCCCCAAATTGCGCGTCTTTGCCAGATGCGCAATCAAGACACCAAAATCGAATGTGCAGTCATCCGACGCCACCGCCCGGCCAAATGGCGCGCCGTTCAGATCGACATTCAATGTGCGGTGCAGCTTGCCGCCCTGCCAATAGGCCCCAAGGCTGTCGGGCGTTACGAACACCGGTGACAAAGCGCTGGCGGGTTTGGACTGCACAAAGCCAAAGCCTTTTTCCAGCTCGGCAGGGATCAGATTGCGCAGCGACACATCGTTCACAAGGCCGACAAGCCTGATATGCGCCAGCGCGTCTGTCGCCTGCGTGCCCTTTGGCACATCGCCGGTGACGACAACGATCTCCGCCTCCAAATCGCAACCCCATGCTGCGTCAGCCAGCATAATGTCGTCCCGCGCGCCCATAAATTCGTCGGACCCGCCCTGATACATCAATGGATCATGCCAAAAGCTTTCGGGCAAGACCGCGCCACGCGCTTTGCGGACCAGTTCGACATGATTGACGTAAGCCGAACCGTCGGCCCACTGATATGCACGGGGCAGCGGTGCGGCGGCGTCATGTTCATGAAAGCGTTCGCGCGGAATGACGGCATGTTCCAGATCGGTCGCCAGTGCCTCAAGCCGGGGCGCAATATTGTCCCAGTCATCCAGCGCGGCCTGCAATGTCGGCGCGATATGCGCTGCGTCAGCGTACCAAGCGAGATCATTGGAAACGACAACCAGATGACCGTCACGCCCCGACTTTAATGATGCAAGTTTCATAATCGCTCTCCTGCTTTTGACCATCATGCAACGATATTACTGTTGCGGCAACCGCGCCTGTGCGTTTAGACATATGCGCATGGGATTGGGGCTCGCCAAAATGCGAATGTTTCAAGCAAGTGCCTTGGCGCTTTCCCTGTTCGTCTCCGGATCGGCGTTCAGCCAGCAACAGACGTTTAGCACCGCTGAGGCCGGGAAGAATGGCTGGGCGATGGAGCAGAACCGTTCTGCCAGCTGGTATCTTTCGCAACACCAGCGCCTCGCGACGGCGATAGCTGCGCTTCAACCGCAAAAGCCCGGTGTCGTCGATGCCTATGTCGTTTCGATTGGGCTCGACTCCGATGCCGTATTCGGACGGGAATCGGCTGAAGCGGCAAAGGTTCTGGCGCGCCGCTATGGCGCAACGGGCAAAACGCTTTTCCTCACCGCTGGGGCCGACGATGCGCCAACGGGCGCGCCGCAGGGTTCGCCATCCAATCTTGCCGTCGCACTGGCCGCGGTTGCGGGCAAAATGGATCTGAAAGAAGACGTACTGATTTTATTCACCACCAGCCATGGCGACCCTGTGTCGGGGCTCGCCTATCGCGACGGCAACGACGGCGTCGGCATGATTGCGCCGCAGCGATTGTCCGCGCTGCTCGATGGCGTGGGCATAAAGCGCCGCATGGTTCTGATCTCCGCTTGCTATTCAGGGATATTCATTCCGTTGCTGACCAATGACCAGACCGTCATTGTGACCGCAGCATCGTCGCAACGCACTTCGTTCGGCTGCGCGCCCGGCAATGACTGGACCTTTTTTGGCGACGCGTTGGTGAACAATGGCTTACGCAAGCCGCAGAAATTTGATGATGCCATTGCCGAGGCGGTTCAGCTGATTTCCCGATGGGAAAATATGTTGCAGCTTTTGCCGTCGCGGCCACAGGTCTTTGTCGGCGAGAATGCCCATGTCTGGCTTGATGCGCTGGAACGCAAAATGCCCAAGACTGAAACCCCGAAAATGGGCCGGCCCGCAATCGCCACCGATTACGAGCGTCCTAGCGAAGCTAACCCAGCTCGATGACGCGCGCGCGTAACTGCGCCAGCATGATCTCCAGCTGCTTCGCCTCACCGCTGCCCAATATCTTCTCAAGCTCGGCCTCTAACTGCAGCGCTTCAGGCACGATTTGGTCATAGAGGCTGCGGCCCGCGGCCGTCAGGGCCAAATGGTGTGACCGCCCGTCGCTGCTGTTCGGCACGCGGCTGACGAGCGCGCGTTCCTCCAGCGTTTTGCACGCACGGTTGACCGTCACCTTGTCCATTGCTGTGGCGGCCACCAATTCGCGCTGCGTTGCGACCTCCGCCTCACCCAAAAGCGCCATCACCCGCCATTCGGGCACCTTTAGCGCAAATTTACCGCGATAGGCGCGCGCGATCAGGTCGCTGACGGCGTTTGAGGTAATCGACAATTGATAGGGCAGGAAAGCGCTGAGCTTCAGGGTCTTTTGTGGCATAAAATTCACTCTATTGTGGCTTGCACCGCGTGTTTGTCAGTCGGGTGTCACCTGATCCGGATGGGCGGCGATGAACGCAGGCAACGCCGTCAGCGCGGCATCAATCCGCGACAATTTGGGAAACTGCACCAACGGTGTGTCTACCCGCCGCGCGTTGGCCATTTGTGGAACGAGGCAGACATCGGCAAGGTTTGGCATGTCGCCACCAAATAGCCCATCCTCGGGCGCCATATTCTCAAGCGCGGTGAACCCTTCGATAATCCAGTGCCGGTACCATGCATCAACGGCTTCCTGCGATTGCCCCATTTCATCCTTCAAATAACGCAGCACGCGCAGATTATCGATTGGGTGAATGTCGGCGGCAATAATCAACGCCTGCGCCAATGTTTTGGCCCGATCCGCAGGGTTGGATGATAGCATCGCCGGTTCGGGATATTGGGCATCAAGATAATCGATAATCGCAAGGCTTTGCGTCAGATCATGGCCATCGATCGACAGCATCGGGACAAAGCCTTGCGGGTTGCGCGCGACATAGGCCGGTGCCTTTTGTTCATTTTCCAACAGGCTTGTCGGCACGCGTGTGTACGGCACATGTTTGAGATTGAGGACGATGCGCACCCGGTAACTTGCCGAGGAACGCCAATAGTCGAACAGGGTGATCGCATTCATGACGTCACAATTAGCATGGCGT
Source organism: Sphingomonadales bacterium UBA658 (assembly GCA_002299195.1). Lineage (GTDB taxonomy): Bacteria > Pseudomonadota > Alphaproteobacteria > Sphingomonadales > Sphingomonadaceae > Sphingorhabdus_B. The sequence continues at coordinate 8,531 of DBOA01000147.1, read as the reverse complement.
TGGTAAAAGGCAAAAGCATTGCAGTACGGCCCGCGCTTGCATATGTCTGGCGCAGCTAAAAAGGACTGAGGATGACCGACGTGAAAAAATGGATGACCGCCGCTGGATTATTGATGTTGCCCTTATCGGTGCAGGCCGCTTCGCCCATTACGGGCCGATGGGTCACGCAAAGCAAGGACGGCGTCGTGGAAGTCTATCCCTGCGGCGATAATATATGCGGCAAGCTGTCGAAATTCCTTGTGAACCCGCCAGCTGGTCCCGGCGCGAAAGACATCAACAATCCCGACAAGGCGCAGCGCAGCCGGACAATATTGGGCATGAATGTTTTGACGGGTTTCAAAGCGGCTGGCGATGAATGGAAAGGCCAGATTTACGATCCCAAATCGGGCAAAACCTATCGGTCGATTGTCTATAAAGGCAAATCGGGTAATCTGGTCGTCAAAGGCTGTATTGGCCCCTTTTGTCAGGCCCAAACATGGACACCGGCGCGTTAAATCCTAACGCAACTAAGACCGCAATTTCCAACCCGACCGCAGCAGCAGGTAACAGATAGTGCCAAGCACTATGTTCAGGCCAAGCAGCACAATCGCGCCAAAAATCACGGGACTGTCTGCGGCACCGATAAAGCCATAACGGAAACCCGATATTGCATAGAAGAACGGGTTGGCGTGGCTAATCGCCTGAAATGTCGGCGCCAGCTTATCAACCGAATAGAACGTGCCCGACAGCAACGCCGCTGGCGCAACAACGAAGTTGCTAACCACGGCCGCATGGTCAAATTTCTCCGCCCAGATCGATGTCATAACGCCGATAAGCGCAAGCATCATCGAACCCATCAGGCCAAACCACAATATCGCCCACATATGCACAGGCGTAACATGCACGCCCGGCCACAAAAGCATCGCAAACCAGATGGTGCCGCCCACCAGAAACGCGCGCGTCACCGCAGCAAATGTAAGCGCGGCCAAAACCTCTGCATTGGACAAAGGCGGCATCAGATAATCGACAATCGTGCCCTGCATTTTACCGACCAGCAAAGAGAAGCTGGAATTGGCAAAGGCATTTTGCATCATTCCCATGATGATAAGGCCCGGTGCGATGAAATCTGCAAAAGGAACGCCCAGAACCTGTGGCTTCACGCTTCCCAAAGCCACGGTGAAAATAATCAGATATAGCAACGTCGTGATGGCCGGAGCCCATACCGTTTGCATCTGCACCTTAAAGAAGCGGCGGACTTCTTTCATATATAGGGTTTGCAGCCCAATCCAGTTTACGTTGCGGATGTGCCGTTCGCCGTCGGGCAGTTGCACAACGGGGCTCGCGTCCCTATCTGGGCCAATATCGCTTTTATGGTGGATAGTCATCGCGCAATCGACTATCGGCTTGCAGGCTTAACCGCAAGGCGCAAATGCGCCGCGACTGCGGTACGACACATTAGATATTGGGAAAGTTTCTATGTCCTGGACCGACCAGCGGATTGATCAGTTAAAAGCGCTTTGGGAAAAAGGCCTGACAGCAAGCCAGATTGCCGAAGAGCTTGGCGGTGTTAGCCGCAATGCCGTGATCGGTAAGGCCCATCGCTTGGGACTAAAATCGCGCCCGTCGCCTGTGAAGGCCAACGACACAGACAAAAAAGCCGCGCCGAAAAAGGCAGCGGCTGCAGCGCCTGCAAAGGCACCGGCCCCCGCTGCACCTGTGCGCCCCCGCGCCGCTGCACCGGTTGCTGAGCCTGTAGCGCCAGTACGCGCAGATGACGACGCAGCCGAAGCACCTGCGCCGCGCGCATCGTCGATGCCACGCATCGTTTCGATCGGACCTGGCGGTTTCATGCGTCAGGGACCCGGCGATCAGCAAGCACCCATTCCGCCAGCACCGCCACGCCGCCTTGTCCCTGCAAAGCCAAGCCCCGAAATGGCAGACAAAACATCATTGCTCGATTTGAACGAACGTATTTGCCGTTGGCCCTTGGGTCACCCCGGTGAAGCCGATTTCCATTTCTGCGGTGTCCCGGTAAACCCCGGTTTTCCGTACTGCGTCGAACATTGTGGCCGTGCCTATCAGGCGCAGCTTCCACGCGGTGTGCGCCGTCCTCCGCCGCCAATGCCATTTGGCGGACCAAGGGTTCGTTAAGGCTATGGTGAGATAGAGCATGGATCATCCATTTGCGGATCTCATCGGTTTAACATTAGATCAACAAGGCGGCGGCAGCAGCACATTTTCGCTGTCGGTCGATGATCGGCATTTAAATCCGCACGGTGTTGTGCATAGCGCTGTCCTCTACGCAATGGCGGATACAGGCATGGGCGCGGCGCTTTATTCGACACTTGATGCTGGATATGCGTGCGCGACAATTGATATATCGATCAGCTATTTCCGGCCAGTCGCGGAGGGCCAGCTGCTGTGCGAAACCGTTTTGGACAATAAGGGCCGAACCATTGCTCATTTAACCGCCCGTATCTCGCAGAATGACAAGTTGGTTGCGCAGGCAAATGGCAATTTCGCCATTATGTCCACGCCCCCGGAAAGACGCTGATCCGGTTTATTTCCACAGCCGAGTATCGTTCGGCTGTTGCGCCGCCAACTCTACCGCGCCTATAGCATTATTATGACCGATGACCTGTTTGGCGGGAGCGCGGCCGCCACTGCCGCATCCAATGATTATACCGCTTCTGCAATTGAAGTGCTGGAGGGGCTTGAGCCGGTTCGCCGTCGCCCGGGCATGTATATTGGCGGCATCGACGAACGCGCCTTGCACCATCTCGCGTCCGAAGTCCTCGACAACTCGATGGACGAAGCCGTCGCCGGCCATGCCAGCCGTATTGAGGTGCATTTGGGCGTTGGCAACCGGCTGACCATCACCGACAATGGCCGCGGCATTCCGGTTGATCCGCATCCCAAATTTCCGGACAAATCGGCGCTTGAGGTCATTCTGACGACCTTGCACTCCGGCGGGAAGTTCACGGACAAGGCCTATGCGACATCCGGCGGCTTGCATGGCGTCGGCGTTTCTGTCGTCAACGCCCTGTCGACCGATACCGTTGTCGAAGTTGCCCGCAACAAGCAGTTGTATCGCCAACGCTTCGCGCAAGGCCATCCGGTCGGTAAGCTGGAAGAGCTTGGCCCCACCCCCAACCGGCGCGGCACCACCATAGCCTTCACGCCTGATCCTGAAATTTTCGGCGCCGATGCGAAGTTCAAACCCGCGCGCCTGTTCAAGCTTGCCCGGTCGAAAGCTTATTTGTTCGCTGGCGTCGAAATTCGCTGGCGCTGCGACGCGGAACTCGCGAGCGCAGATGTCCCTGCCGAAGCGGTGTTTCAGTTCCCCGGTGGCTTGTCCGACCATTTGCGTGAACAGCTTGGCACCCGCGCCTGCGCAACCACGGAGTTTTTCTCCGGCACGCAAGATTTCCCCGATGCGCAAGGCCGCGTCGAATGGGCGATTTCGTGGCCGCTGTATTCCGACGGTTCATACAGCTGGTATTGTAACACTATTCCGACGCCCGATGGCGGCACCCATGAAGCCGGCGTTCGCGCGGCGCTGACCAAGGGATTGCGCGCCTTTGGTGAATTGATTGGCCAGAAAAAAGCGGCGCAGATATCGGCAGAAGACATTTTCAACGAAGCCGAATTGATGTTGTCGGTATTCATCCGCAACCCGCAATTCCAAAGCCAGACCAAGGACCGGCTGACCTCACCCGAAGCCACGCGCTTGGTGGAAAACGCCGTGCGGGACCATTTTGACCATTATCTTGCCGACAATATGGAGCGCGGCAAGGCGTTGATGGGCTTCATCTTGGAAAAGGTCGACGACCGCCTGCGCCGTAAGGCAGAGCGTGAGGTCAAACGCAAAACCGCAACTTCAGGCCGCAAGGTGCGTCTGCCCGGCAAGCTGACCGATTGCGCATCAGATGACCCTACCGGCACCGAATTGTTCATCGTCGAAGGCGACAGCGCTGGCGGCAGCGCAAAGCAAGCGCGTGACCGCAAGACTCAGGCGATTTTGCCGATCCGGGGTAAAATCCTGAACGTGGCGTCCGCCACCGCAGACAAAATCCGCGCCAACAACGAAATCGCGGATCTTCAGCTCGCGCTTGGTTGTGGCACGCGCAAGGACTGCAACCCCGACAATCTGCGCTATGAACGCATCATCATCATGACCGATGCCGATGTCGATGGCGCGCATATTGCGACCTTGTTGATGACATTCTTCTTTCAGGAAATGTCCGAAATCGTGAAGGCCGGGCATCTCTTCCTCGCGCGGCCGCCTTTGTATCGACTGACGCATGGCAGCCAAAGCGTCTACGCCGCCGACGACGCACACCGCGCCGAATTGGAAGCGACCGTGTTCAAGGGCAAGAAAGTCGATGTTGGCCGGTTTAAGGGCTTGGGTGAAATGAACCCGAACCAGTTGAAAGAAACGACGATGGACCCAGCGACCCGCTCGCTGATCCGCATTACTTTGCCGCATGAATATGAACGGCGTGCCGTGGTCAATGACCTTGTCGACCGGCTGATGGGCAAAAATCCGGAGCACCGGTTCAACTTCATTCAGGAAAATGCCGCGCAACTGGACGAGGACACGATTGACGCTTGATGTAGGCTTACACGCGCACGCGCTGCGTTAAAGTTATGGTGCGGGCGTTTTAAGCCACTCGTTACGCAAAAGGCCAAAGATCAAGCTGTCGCGCACGCCAATATGGGTTTCCCATTCTTCGCGCAGATACCCTTCGCGCTGGAAGCCCAGTTTTTCCAGCAGCTTTATTGAACCGATGTTATCGGGATCGGTGTCCGCCATAACGCGGCGCGCCGAGAGGTTCATAAAGGCGTGATCCAAAGCCATACAAGCGGCTTCTTAGACATAGGCCTTGCCCCAATGGCTGCGTCCGAGAATATAGCCCAGCTCAAAGTTGTTTTTACGGTGCGGTAAAAGAATGACCCATCATAATGCGACCCTTTCGTCAAGCGTGATTGCCCAACATATATGACCGGCATCAATTTCTGCGTTCCATGCAATGTAGCTTTGCGTTTCCGCGATATGCACATGCGGACCGCTCGACCAATAACGCATAACCTCATCATCGGACAAAACATCAAAAAGCGCAGGCGCATCGTCCACTTTTAACTGCCGTAGAATCAGACGCTCGCCGGCAAGTGTCGGCGCGGTCACTGTGTTAAGGCCTCAACCAAGGCCCTGACCTTTTTCTGCCGCCATTGCGGCAAAGGCGCGACCAGCCAATAGGCTTCTTCGCTTTCCTTGGCATTGTCGACCGCACGTATTTTTCCGCTCGCCAAATCGGCTTCGGCCAAAAGCAACGGCACGGTGGCCCTGCCCAGCCCGATCGCGGCCGCGTCAATCGCAAGGCCCGCATCGGCGAGGCGAAGCGCAGCCACGCCGTCGGCCACAGGGCAATTGGGCCAGCTAATCGGCGTTTCCGCCCCGCCTTCGGGGGCAGCGACAGTGACATGCGCGCCAGCGGCCAGCTTAATTCCCTCATGCTCGCCGGGGCCGGTGGCCAGCCGGATGGCAAGATCAAGATTGGCTTCGGTAAAATCGACATCCTCGTCCGCCGCCACCAAAGTGAAGCGCGTATCGGGGTTCGCCTTGCTGAATGTTGCCAGCCGCGCGGCCAGCCATTTGGCGGTAAAATCGCGTGGCGCAGCGATCGTCAGCGAATTGGAAGATTGCCCCGCCTGCATCGCGCGGACGGACTCTTCAAACTGCAAAAAGCCTGCACGCAGGGCATCAAGACCGTTTGTCGCCTCGTCCGTCAGCTCAAGCCCCTTGGGCGTCCGGCGGAAGAGAACGACGCCCAACATATCTTCCAACGCGCGGATCTGCTGGCCGACAGCCGCTGGCGTCACCGCAAGTTCGTCCGCCGCCTTGGTAAAGCTTAAATGCCGCGCCGAAGCGTCCAGCACGCGCAAACCATTTAAGGGCAGATGCGTACGCTTCATGCGATGCTCAACGCGCTATGGCCGGGGCGACCAGCGTAAAGCGGGGGATTTCGGCGAGGAAAGTCGTGCCATCTTCGCGGATGAAACGATATTGCCCTTCCATCATGCCGCTGGGTGTCGGCAATGGGCAGCCTGACACATAATCATGGCTTTCACCGGGCTTTAGCAAGGGCTGTTCGCCGACCACGCCATCGCCATCGACATGATTGATTGTCCCGCGACCGTCGGTGATCCGCCAATGCCGCGTCATCAATTGCACGGGTTCATCGCCGCCATTTTCGATGCGGATATGATAGGACCAAAACCAGCGGCCTTGCGCGGGCGCCGATTGCTCTTGCAGAAAGTTGGGTGACACGCGGACGGTCACGCCCTCGGTCGTTGCGCTGACCGCAAAGAAGGAATCGAGGATGCTCGTCACAATCCCGCGGCCCTGAGCGCCTGATCCAGATCGTCGATCAGATCGGCAGGATCTTCCAAGCCAACATTGATGCGGATCATGCCTTCGCCAACGCCCATGGCTTCGCGGCCTTCGGGGCCCATGCCATGGTGGGTGGAGGACGCGGGGTGGCACATCAGGCTGCGCGCATCGCCGATATTGTTCGAAATATCGATCAGCTGCAGCGCGTTGAGCAAGGCGTGCGCCTGCTTGCGGCCACCATCGACTTCAAATGCAAAAATCGGCCCGCACGCTTTCATCTGGCGCATAGCGAGCTCATGCTGCGGGTGGCTGGCAAGACCGGGATGCATGATATGCGGCACGCGGCCTTCCAGGAATTTGCCAACAATAAGCGCGTTTTCCGACTGCCGCATCGCGCGCAGTTCCAGCGTTTCCAAACCCTTGTGCACAACCCAGGCGTTGAATGGCGACAAATTGGGTCCGGTGTTGCGCTGAAACGGCAACAGCACGTCATCGATCCATTGTTGCGAACCACAAACGGCACCGGCAAGCACGCGGCCCTGCCCGTCCATCAGCTTCGTTGCGCTATAGGCGACAACATCTGCGCCATAATCCATGGGCCGTTGCAGCACGCTGGTCGCAAAGGCGTTGTCGACCACCGTGGTGATGCCATGTTCTTTGGCGAGGCCGCAGACATAGGCCATGTCGACAATGTCCATCGTCGGGTTGGC
>DBOA01000147.1:0-1089 GCA_002299195.1 Sphingomonadales bacterium UBA658 | reverse complement strand
GCATCATTGTCGCGGCTGTCGATCGTGGTCGTGCTGATACCCCATTTCGGCAGCAACGTGTCCGTCAACCAACGGCACGAGCCAAAGGCTGCGCGGGCGGCGACCACATGGTCGCCCTGCGACAATTGGCACAGCAACGCCGTTGTCATCGCGGCCATGCCCGTGGCTTGCGCGCGGCATGCCTCGGCGCCTTCCATCAGCGCAATGCGTTCTTCCAGCATTTGCACCGTCGGGTTTTGCAACCGCGAATAGGTCATGCCGTCCTGCTCACCCGCAAAACGGGCGGCTACGGTTTCCGCATCATCATAGGTAAAGCCAGACGAGAGGAACAAAGCCTCCGACGTCTCACCATGTTCGCTACGCCATGTGCCACCACGCACTGCCTGAGTGGCAGGACGCCAATGCCGGGTGATTTCGCGATTCTGGCCAGTCGTTTTCTTCATAAGTTCGCTTTTCGGGGACTAGAGGGGTTGCGTCAATAAGGAGATGTTATGGATGTTACACCGTAGCCCTGAGCAGCGCTTGCGCAGCGCGCGCGTCCGTCGAAGGGCGCGTGTCAACGCAAAGCCGCCCTTCGACTTTTCGCCGGTGCTACGCACCGTCGGCTCAGGGCTACGGTCATTATGATAGCGCAGCCAACACCGCGTCGCCCATTTCGCTGGTGGACATCGTCCCGCCAAGGTCGGGCGAGCGGGCACCCGCAGCGAGGGCTTTGGCGACCGCCGCGTCAATGCAGTCGGCCATTGCCGGCATGTTGAGCGAGTAACGCAGCATCATCGCGGCGGACAAAATTGTCGCCAGCGGGTTCGCCTTGCCCTGCCCGGCAATATCGGGCGCACTGCCGTGGATGGGCTCATACAGGCCCTTTTGGTTGCTATCGAGCGAGGCGCTGGGCAACATGCCAATCGATCCGGCGCACATGCTGGCCTGATCGGACAAGATATCGCCGAACAAATTGCCGGTGACGATCACGTCAAACTGGCCGGGGTTGCGCACCAGCTGCATCGCACAATTGTCGACATACATATGGCTGAGCGTGACTTGCGGATATTCGGCGTGGGTTTCAATCACCACATCGCGCCACAGTTG
>DBOA01000115.1 GCA_002299195.1 Sphingomonadales bacterium UBA658 | reverse complement strand
TTCATATGCTCTGGCACGCCTTCCAATTCCTTTTCTGCTGCTGCATCTGCGGATTGAGTGTTCTTGTCCGTCATAACCTAATTAACCCATGATTGTAGCGGCACTTATGCCGCCTGTTGCACTGCGCATATAGAAACCAATTCGGTTTCATCAAGCCGTGCGTCACTTTATTAGCCGGCTGAGCGCCTGTGCCGTGAAATCGACCATCGGGACGATGCGGGCGTAATTGAGCCGTGTCGGGCCAATGACGCCCACGACACCGACCACCTTGCCACCCGCCTCGCGATAAGGCGCAGCGATGACTGAAGAGCCGGACAGCGAGAACAGATTATTCTCTGAACCAATGAAGATGCGGGTCGATTGCGCATCGCGGGCACTGTCGACCAAACGCGCGATTTCTTCCTTGCTTTCCAATTCGTCGAGCAACTGGCGCACCCGGTCAAGGTCCGCCGCTGCGGCGTCGTCAATCAGGTTCGATTGACCGCGCACAATAAGCACCGGCCGGTCAGTGGCATCGAGCGACCAGATCGCCAGACCATCGCGCACGAGCTTCTGGCTTGCCGCATCAAGCTCCGCCTGCTCCGCCCGAATTTCGCGATCAAGATGCTCCAGCGCCTCTGACAAGGTCAAACCCGACAATCGCGCTGAGATATAATTGGACGCCTCAACCAACGCCGAATCGGAAACAGCTGGGTCAATCGCAACCAACCGGTTTTCGACGCCGTTGTCGGACCCTACCATGATGGCCAAAACTTGGGTCGGCGACAGACGCGCAAAGTTGAATGCCTTCAACACGGCATCGCGTTTGGGGACGAGCACGATTCCGGCACAGGCCGATAGCCCCGACAACACCGACGTCGCCGCCGCCAACGCTTCTTCAATTGGCCCCTCGCTTATGATTTGCGATTCAATCGCACGGCGTTCTTCCATTGACGGTTCAGCCGACTGCATCATGCCGTCGACAAAAAGACGAAGCCCGCTTTCGGTGGGCACGCGGCCAGCGCTGGTGTGCGGAGAGGCAAGCAAGCCAGCCTCTTCCAAATCCTGCATCACATTGCGAATGGAGGCGGGCGACAAATTCAGGCCGGCAAATTTGGACAGCGTTCGCGACCCCACGGGCGCGCCATTGTCCAAATAGCTTTCGACCACCATCCGGAAGATGACGCGCGTGCGATCGTTCAGTTCGTTGATTGGAATTTGGCTCACGGTTGCTGGTTTAGCGCAGCGCGCTTGCAAAGCAAGCGGGGCAAGCTATTGCATCCTTGAACCCATTATCAGGAGACTATCATGCGTCCATCAGGCCGAGCGCCAGACGAAATGCGCGCCATTTCGATTGAAACCCATTTCACCAAGCATGCAGAGGGCAGCTGCCTCATCTGCTTTGGCGACACCCGCGTGCTTGTCACCGCAAGCGTCGAGGATCGCCTTCCACCATGGTTGCGTGGCAAGGGTGAAGGCTGGGTCACGGCGGAATATTCGATGCTCCCACGCGCGACGCACACCCGCAGCCAGCGCGAAGCGGCGAAGGGTAAGCAGTCCGGTAGAACTCAAGAAATTCAACGTCTTATTGGGCGTTCTTTACGCGCTGTCGTAGATATGAAGAAGCTTGGCGAGCATCAGATCACGATCGATTGTGACGTGTTGCAAGCCGACGGCGGAACACGCACCGCAGCTATTTCCGGCGCGTGGGTCGCCTTACGGCTTGCGGTCGATGGCCTGCTTGCTTCGGGCGCGATTAAGGAAGACCCGATCAGCGGCCGCGTCGCCGCCATCAGCTGCGGCATCGTCAACGGCACGCCCGTGCTTGACCTCGACTATATCGAAGATTCGAGCGCTGATGCCGATGCGAACTTTGTCCTTATTGAAGGCGGACAAATCGCTGAAGTACAAGCGACCGCCGAAGGTGCGACCTATGATGAGGAAAGCCTGCTGCGCTTGCTCCGTCTCGCACGCATGGGCACCGACCGGATCTTTGCGGTACAAGCTGAAGCGGTAAAGTAACCGCATTTGGCAGTTTAAACGCCAATGTCATTCCCGCGAAAGCGGGGATGACAATAATGGCTCAAGGCAAGAATATATGACCCATCGCAAATTGCAGCCCGGCAAGCTTGTCATCGCCAGCCACAATGCGGGCAAGGTGCGTGAAATCCGCGCCTTACTGGCGCCCTTCGGCATAGAACCGGTGTCGGCAGGCGAGCTTGGCTTGCCCGAGCCCGAAGAGACGGGGACGAGCTTTGCCGAAAATGCGCTGCTGAAAGCACATGCCTCTGCCCAAGGATCGGGCCTGCCCGCCTTGGCGGATGACAGCGGCCTTTGCGTGGCCGTGCTTGGCGGCGCACCCGGAGTGTACACGGCGGACTGGGCGGAAAAGCAGCGGTTCGAAGGCGGACCGGGACGTGACTGGTATATGGCAATGGGTAAAGTCGAGGGCAAATTGGCCGAGCTTGGTCCAGATACCGACCGAAGCGCATATTTTATCTGCACCCTCGCGCTTGCATGGCCCGATGGTCATGAAGAACTATTCGAAGGCCGCGTACAAGGCAACCTGACATGGCCTCCGCGTGGCACGTTGGGCTTTGGGTATGATCCGGTGTTTGTACCAACCGACCGCACGCACACTTTTGCGGAACTGGACCCGGCGGAGAAGCATGCCATGAGCCATCGGGCAGATGCGTTCCGCAAATTGGTTGAGGCGGTTTTTTGACAGGCGCCACATCTCACAAGACCGTAGCCCAGAGCAGCAGTCACGCAGTGGCTGCGACCGTCGAAGGGCGGCCATCAGTCAAGCACGGTGGTTGAACGAGACGCACCCTTCGACTATTCGGCAGTGCTCTGCACTGCCGGCTCAGGGCTACGGTAAAGCTCAAATGTCAAATCCGCTCGCCCTTTATATCCACTGGCCCTTTTGCGTTTCCAAATGCCCTTATTGTGATTTCAACAGCCATGTGCGGGAAAGCGTAGACCAAGACGCGTGGCGCGCCGCATTGTTGGCGGACATGGCCTACGAAGCGGCGTTGACGCCCGACCGCAAGCTCAGCTCGATTTTCTTCGGCGGCGGCACGCCATCGTTGATGCCACCGTCAACGGTCGCCGCGTTGATTGACGCCGCTGCGCAACATTGGGGCTTTGCCGACAATATCGAGATTACACTGGAGGCGAACCCGTCCTCGGTTGAGGCATCGCGCTTCGCCGACTTGGCCAAAGCTGGCGTCAACCGCGTGTCGCTTGGCCTTCAGTCTCTCGATGACGCCGCCTTGGCCTTTTTGGGGCGTGCGCATTCGGTTGCGGAAAGCCTTGATGCCCTCGCAGTCGCGCAGCAACATTTCGGCCGCGTCAATATCGACCTGATTTATGCGCGGCCCGAACAAACAGCAAAGCAATGGGCGGCGGAGCTTCGGCGCGCATTGTCCTTCGGCACCGATCATATGTCGCTGTATCAGTTGACGATTGAGGCAGGCACAAGGTTCGAAACGCTCGTGCGCACGGGGCACTTCACCCCTGCCGACGATGACGATGCGGCGACGCTCTATGAAATGACGCAGGACATGACGCGCGCGGCGGGCATGGCAGCCTATGAGATTAGCAACCATGCGCGGGTGGGTCATGAAAGCCGGCATAATTTGAGTTACTGGCGCTATGATGATTATATCGGCATTGGCCCCGGCGCACATGGACGCCGTCTGAAGTACGCGACACAACGTCATAAAAAACCAGAGAATTTTCTGTCTGCGGTGGACCGCAACGCGCATGGCATCAGCACCGAAGATCATCTCGACCCCGCAAGCCGTGCAACCGAAAGCTTGCTCATGGGACTGCGGTTGAGCGAGGGCATCAGCCTTGAGCGCCTGTCATCGCGCACAGGTATCGCTGCGGACAAGATGCTGGATTTCACTGCGGTGGACAAGATCGCACGCCTTGGCCTCATCACCCGCAACGGCGACCGCATCACTGTCACGCCGCACGGCATGCCGTTGCTGGATGCGATCCTTCCGCAAATAGTAGCAGTTGAGGCGGATGCTGCCGCCTGATAGCATGACGGCATAATGTCACTGCTCGCCGAATATCTGACGTTCCTGACCGACAATCGCCGGATGTCGCCGCATAGTGTCCGCGCCTATCATGCCACGGCAGATCGGCTTACCGCTTTTCTGCAATTGCACTGGGGGTCGACAGTCGACCGCACAACGCTGATGAAAATTTCCGCCGCTGATATGCGCGCCTTTTTGGCGGACCGGCGTGGTGATGGACTGACCAACCGGTCCACCGCGCGTGAATTGTCCGCTGCCCGTCATTTTTTGCGCTTTGCACTGGGCGACAACGCGACCCTGCCCGCCATGAAGGGCCCGCGCGTGCAACGCAGCCTGCCGCGCCCCGTAAACCCCGACGATGTCCTGGCGCTAGCGGATGACGTCGCAGAAAGCGCGAACGATGGCTGGGTTGGCGCACGTGACTGGGCCTTGCTTCTCTTGCTCTACGGCAGCGGCCTGCGCGTGAGCGAAGCGACGGGGCTCAATGGAGATGTCTTGCCGCTTGGCACGACACTGCGCGTCACCGGCAAGCGTAACAAGACGCGCATTGTGCCGCTGCTCGATCAAGTCCGTACGGCTATTCAGGAATATATTGCGTTGTGCCCTTATCCAATGGCTGCCGACCAGCCGTTGTTTCGCGGCGCGCGCGGTGGGCCATTGGCGCCCGCGCTGGTGCGCCGCGCGGTGCAAGGCGCGCGCATGCGGCTTGGCCTATCGGAACGCACAACGCCGCATGCCTTGCGCCACAGCTTTGCAACGCATTTGCTTGCGGGTGGTGCAGATCTGCGCAGTCTTCAGGAACTGCTCGGCCACAGCAGCCTATCATCAACGCAAATCTATACCGCCGTCGATACGGCTATGCTTCTGGATGAATATCAGAACGCGCATCCACGGGCATAGGATTGGGCTTCCAGCGCGCCAGACGCCAAACATAAGTCCCCAATATGCCGACCATGATGACGGTCGACAAAGGCCCAAGCCATTTTTCGATATCGTCAAATTGTGAGCCCAAGAAATATCCAGCGCAGGCGAGAGCCGCGCTCCATCCCGCCGTTCCAATCGTGGAGAAAACCAGAAAACGGCGCAGCGACATCCCGAACAATCCAGCGGGAATCGAAATCAAAGAACGCAGCGTGGGCAACATGCGCGCCACGAGCACGATGATTGGCCCATGCTTACGAAACAGCCCATGTCCGCGTTCAATCTCTGCCCAGTCAAGCGTGAGCCAACGGCTATAGCGGTCGATAAACACATGCATCCGCACTTCACCAAACTTGATGGCCAACCAATACCACAGCCAGTTGCCAAGCATCGCGCCTGCGGTTCCGGCCGCGATCGTGCCCCAAAGGCTCATCGTCCCACGCGACGCGGACACACCCGCCACGGTCATAATGACCTCCGACGGGACGGGCGGAAAAACCGTCTCCAGCAGCATCAGCAGGGCCACACCCCAATAATGCCCCCATTCGACGAGCCTGATAATCCAGTCTTCCATTAACCCCGGCCGGCAAGCCTGCGTTCAATGGCATCGAGTATTTTGGCCCCGGTATCGGTGCCATTGAACCGGTCAATCGCGACGATACCGGTTGGCGAGGTTACGTTGATTTCCGTCAGCCATTTTCCGCCAATGACATCAATGCCGACGAATATCAGCCCAAGTTCCTTCAAACGCGGCCCCATCGCAGCGCAAATTTCTTGCTCCTCCGGGGTCAACAACGTCGCTTCGGCACTGCCGCCTACCGCAAGGTTCGACCGGAATTCGCCTTCACCCGGACGGCGGTTGATAGCCCCTGTGACTTCGCCGTCTATGAGAACGATCCGCTTATCGCCCTTCGCAACGTCGGGCAGGAATGGCTGCACCATATGCGGTTCGGGCCATGTCGAATTGAACACCTCAAACAGCGCGCCGACATTGCTGCCATCGGCTTCAATCCGGAAAATGGCCTTGCCGCCATTGCCATGGAGCGGTTTTACGACAATCGCGCCATGTTCCTTTTGAAACGCGCGCACTTCATCGAGTGAACGCGTAATCAGCGTGGGTGGCATGAACTTGCGATAGTCGAGCACCATGACTTTTTCCGGCGCATTCCGCACGCTGGCAGGGTTGTTAACCACCAACGTCTCATGCTCGATGCGTTCGAGCAAATGGGTGGCGGTGATATAGCCCACATGAAATGGCGGGTCCTGCCGCATCAGCACAACGTCGATGTCGGAGCCCAAATCAATGCGCTGTGGCGCACCGAACCGGTAATGCGCGCCTTCGACGCGTTGGAGGTCATGCACGGGATGTGCGAGCGCGGTGAGCCGGTCGTTGGCGTCGAGCGTCAGTGACATCACATCATAATGCCAAATATCATAGCCGCGCGATTGGCCAGCAAGCATCAGCGCAAAGCTGGAGTCGCCATGAATATTGATGCCGTCCATCGGGTCCATCTGGACCGCCATTTGTATTGCCATTTGCTTGTCCTTATCCGTGCCAGACGTTTGGCAGATGGTTCGGCCAACGCCATGGCGCAACCATAATCACGTCTATCTGCATATTTTCGCATTCTTTTCCATATTTCGGGAGCAGAATTTCCGCCGCAGCCGCCACGCGGCGTAATCTGTACGCGTCAATCGCGGTGGCGAGGTCACGCACATTTGCGCGCGCTTTTACTTCGACGAACGCAATGGTTTTGCCGCGCCGCGCGATCAAGTCGACTTCGCCGCGCGGCGTTTTCACGCGCATTGCAACGACCCGCCACCCCTTTAACCGCAAAAACCAGGCGGCGATATTTTCGCCACGCCGCCCCAATTTTTCTGCGGCCAACCGGTTCACTGCGACTTCAGTTGCGTAGCGCGCGCATAGACATCGCTGCGCTCCAGCCCGAAACGCTTGGCAATGACGCCAGCGGCCTTGGCGGCGGACATGGTATCCAGTGCTTCGCGCAATGCTGCGTCCACATCACCTGTGTCATAGGCAACGTCATCCGCCGGCGGACCAATGATCAGGACGATTTCACCCTTTGGCTCTTGCGCCGCATAACGCGCGGCAAGTTCGGATGCGGTGCCCGTTACAACCTCTTCAAATTTCTTGGTCAGTTCCCGCGCGACGGCGACTTCACGGTCGCCATAGGTCTCCGCGATGGCGGAAAGCGACGCTGCAAGACGCGGCCCTGCCTCGTAGAAAACCAACGTCGCCTTTACCTGCACCAGCTCCGTCAACGTTTCGATACGCGCCTTGGCTTTATTGGGGAGGAAACCGGCAAACAGAAAGCGATCCGTGGGCAAACCGCAAATTGATAAAGCCGCCGTCACCGCGCTTGCACCGGGGATCGTATATACCGGCACCCCTGCCTCGCGTGCGCTGCGCACCAGCTTGTAACCGGGGTCTGAAATCAACGGCGTCCCTGCATCTGACACCAGCGCAACAACTGCGCCGCGCGCAGCGGAGACCAGTGACTCGCGCTCCGCCTCGCCACTATGGTCGTTATATCGCCGCATCTTTTTCTTCAGACCAAGATGATGCAACAATTTACCAGTTACCCGGCTGTCTTCTACAGCGACAATTTCTGCGGCTTCCAGCAGATCAATCGCCCGTTGTGACATATCTGCAAGGTTGCCGATTGGTGTCGCAACGACATATAAGCCCGATTCGAACATCATCTGATTTATATGCTTCTACCCAAGGGAAAATTCATGAGCGCATCCAATGCAGCAAGCGGCGCAACGCCGCAAGCTTTAGCAGGACAGATCAAAAAGCTGCTGGTTTTGGCTTCGGTCGTTTTGCTCGCGGCCTGCGCCACCGCCCCGCGTGGGGGCAAAGGGCCACCACCTGTGGTGTCCGAAGACCCGCTGGACGGCATGCACCGCGTTGCCCTGCTGTTGCCGGTGACGGGTCCAGACGGCGACGTTGGCCAATCCATCGCCAACGCGACCGCGCTTGCACTGGCTGACACCAAAGCAACCAACATTCGCATGATCACCTATGACACCAGCACCGGCGTCGCCGCAGCTGCAAAGCGCGCGGTCGCCGATGGGAACAAGGTCATATTGGGCCCGTTGCGTGGCGATGATGTTGTGGAGGCCGCCGCAGTCGCGCGCATCGCAGCTGTGCCCATCATTAGCTTTTCCAACGATGTCGGTGTTGCCGGGCAAAATATATTCTTGCTTGGCCATTTGCCCAATCAATCCATCGACCGCGTGGTCCGCTACGCCCGTTCGCAAGGCTATAACCGCATTGCAGGCGTCGTTTCGACCAATGTATATGGCCAGCGTGCGCAATCGAACCTGACCTCTGCAGTGCGCAGCGCTGGCGGAACGCTCGTTGCCATTGAAGAATCCGACGGAACGGCAGCGTCTGCCGACGCAGCGGCGCGCCGGTTGACAAAATTGGGGCAGATTGATGCTGTGCTAATTGCCGACAGTGGCCGTGCCGGCGTTGTATTGGTGCCAGCGCTTCGGCGCAACGGGATGCGCAATGCCAAAATTCTTGGCACCGATTTGTGGAATATCGATGGGTCATTGGCGGGTAGCCCGGCCATGTATGGCGGCTGGTTTGCGAGCGTCTCTGACACGCTCTATACTCAATATGCCGCCAAATATCGGGCACGCTTTGGCAAGGCGCCACTGCGGCTTTCCAGCCTTGGCTATGATTCGGTGCTTTTGATCGCGCGGGTGGCACGTGACTGGCGTCCGGGGACGAAATTTCCCGTTGCGCAGCTTACCGATCCGCAAGGCTTTATCGGCGTTGATGGTGCATTCCGCTTCATGCCCAATGGCCTCACCGAGCGTATGCTTGAGGTGCAGGAAATTCAGGCGGGCAAGTTCGTGACAATCAGCCCCGCACCGACGCAATTTGTAAAGTAACGACGCGGATCAAGCCGGGAACTTGTCCGGCGAACGCAATTTAGTGGCGGCAATGCTCATTATGGACATGCCCGCCGCCCATTTTGCGGGCTTTCTCGATTTTCTTGAGCACCATCTGACGCTTTAGCCGCGACAGGTGATCAATGAACAAAATGCCTTCGAGATGGTCCATCTCGTGCTGCAGACATGTTGCCATTAGGCCCGTCATTGTCTCTTCATGAACTTTGCCATCAAGGTCCTGCCAACGTGCACGAATTTGCGCAGGGCGTTCGACCTCTGCATATTGGTCAGGCACCGAAAGGCAGCCTTCATTATACAGGCTGTGTTCGTCCGACGGGTCCAATATTTCCGGATTCACAAATACCCGCGGGTTGCGAACGGGCTCGTCGCCCTCGCCTTCCTCTTCCTGCAAATCGATGACCAACAGGCGCTTGGGCACCCCGACCTGAATAGCGGCCAGCCCTATACCGGGCGCGGCGTACATCGTTTCGGTCATGTCATCGACGAGCGTTTTCAAATCCGCATCAAATGTCTCGACAGGCGTCGAAATGGTTTTCAGCCGCGGATCGGGCACTTCAAGAATAGGTAATATCGCCATGGGTCGCAAATAGGGACGGTCGTACGATAAATCAACCGACTGGACGTCTGGCGCGCAATGCTTGCGCCAAAGTGCCATCGTCCAGATAATCAAGCTCACCGCCCACAGGCACGCCATGCGCCAACTGGGTCAAACGTATCGGAAATTGCTCAAGCCGTTCAGCGAGATAATGCGCGGTTGTCTGCCCCTCCAGCGTGGCGTTCATGGCCAGCACGACTTCGTCGACGCCGCCCGCAGCAACGCGGGTGACCAAGCCTTCGATGTTCAAATCCTCCGGCCGAACGCCATCCAATGCAGATAACCGGCCACCCAGCACATGATATTTTCCCGGAAATAGCCGCGAACGATCCAGCGCCCACAAATCGGATACGTCCTCAACAACGCAAATGGAACGGATATCGCGGCGCGGATCAACGCAAATGCCGCAGGGGTTGCCGGTATCGATATTCCCGCATGTGCTGCAGACGACCAGCCGTTGTTCGACCTGCTCCAACGCGCGCAAAAGTGGCATCAAAACGCTTTCACGCTTTTTCATAAGGTGCAGCACAACCCGCCGTGCCGAGCGGGGGCCAAGTCCGGGCAATTTCGACAATGCCTGTGCCAATGCGTCTATTTCTTGCGATGCCATGCTGCGGGTCTTAGGGGGCTTTCGAACAAAGGAAAAGTGACGATGCGTCTTGCCTTCATGGGAACACCCGAATTTGCCGTGCCCGCGCTCGACGCGCTGGTTGCCGCTGGGCATGATGTGGTTGCCGTATATTCGCAGCCACCCCGCCCCGCGAACCGCGGTAAAAAGCTTACGCCGTCCGCGGTGCAACAGCGTGCCGAAGAACTGGGTTTGCTTGTACGCGCGCCGCTGTCGCTGCGACAGGACGATGCAGCAGCCGAATTTGCAGCGCTTGACCTCGACGCCGCAATTGTCGCGGCATATGGCCTTATCCTGCCCAAATCGATCTTGGACGCGCCACGGCATGGTTGCCTGAATATTCACGGTTCGCTGCTGCCGCGCTGGCGCGGTGCGGCGCCGGTTCAACGGGCTATTCTGGCAGGCGACGCCACAACAGGCGTCATGGTCATGCAAATGGAGGCAGGCCTCGATACCGGCCCAGTACGTGCGACGACGGAAATCGAAATCGGGCACAAGACCACGGGCATCCTGACCAGCGAGTTGGCCGAGCTTGGCGCAGAATTGATGGTGCGGGTATTATCGGACCTCAATGCCCATCCTTGCGTGCCGCAACCGGATGATGGCGTGACCTATGCCGCCAAAATCGACAAGGCAGAAACCAAATTGGATTTTTCAATGTCCGCCGAAGTGGTCGAACGACAGATACGCGCATTCAACCCCGCGCCGGGTGCATGGTTCGAATTTGAGGGCGAGCGATATCGTGTGCTTGCCGCCGACATCGTTGCCGGAAGCAGCACCGCCGGCACAATTTCGGACGACCGGCTGACCATCGCATGCGGTGTTGATGCGATCCGCCCCACAATCATCCAGCGCGCAGGCAAACCGGCCATGCCGACCGCAGACTTGCTGCGTGGCAAGGCAATCCCGGCGGGCACAATTCTGCAATGACCCGTTTTGCCCTCACCATCGAATTTGACGGCGGCCCCTATATGGGCTGGCAATGGCAAGACCATGGCCCTTCGGTTCAAGGCGCCATCGAAGAGGCCATATTCAAAACAACTGGCGAAAAGACATTGGTCTACAGCGCAGGCCGCACTGATGCCGGCGTCCACGCATTGGGCATGCGCGCGCATGTCGATGTCGAAAAAGGGCTTTCAGCGTTCCGATTAATGGAAGCCATCAACGCCCATTTGCGGCCGCACCCCATCGCGATATTGCATTGCGAGGAAGTCGCCGATGACTGGCACGCGCGTTTCAGCTGCATTGGCCGGTCCTACCAATATCGCATCCTCAATCGCCGCGCCTCGCTCACACTTGAAAAGGGCCGCGTGTGGCGCGTTGGTCCGCACCTTGATGCCGACGCAATGCACGCAGCGGCGCAAATTTTGGTAGGCGTGCATGATTTCACGACCTTCCGGTCGACGGCATGCCAATCGGCAAGCCCGGTCAAGTCGCTCGAACGGTTGAACGTCCGCCGCGAAGGGCAGCATGTGATCGTCGAGGCTGCGGCCTTGTCATTCCTGCATCACCAGGTGCGGTCGATGGTGGGTTGCCTTGTTGCCGTGGGGCTTGGCCGCTGGACCGCCGACGATTTACAGGCTGCGCTTGATGCGGCGGACCGCTCCGCCTTGGCGGAAAATGCGCCGCCCGAGGGCTTGTATTTTGTGCGGGCAATCTACCCT
Organism: Sphingomonadales bacterium UBA658; assembly: GCA_002299195.1. Lineage (GTDB taxonomy): Bacteria > Pseudomonadota > Alphaproteobacteria > Sphingomonadales > Sphingomonadaceae > Sphingorhabdus_B. The sequence goes on along the minus strand of DBOA01000115.1, from coordinate 20,589 downwards.
TAAGCGAACAGCTTGTTCAGCGACTTTTCGAGCGTCACAATAATCGTCCTTGTGCGCGTTCCTTGTCCAGCAAGGCCTGTTTTCGTTCAAGGCCATATGCAAAGCCGCCAAGAGAACCGTCGCTGCGGATAACCCGGTGGCAGGGGATGAGGACAGCGACGTTATTCGCGCCATTGGCACTTCCCGCCGCACGCACGGCATTGGGGCTGCCCACCGCAGCGGCGATATCTGTATATGTCCGTGTTTCACCGGCCGGAATGCGCTTCAGCTCGTTCCAGACAGCCTGTTGAAATGCCGTGCCACCCACATCCAGTGGCAAGTCCGGCATGTGTGCAGGGTTCTCAACGGCCGCAATGGCGCCCGTTTCCAGATGCTCGAGCGCACTGCCCCCGGCAACGATATCGGCTTTGGGGAACCGGTGTTGCAGCGCGGCTTCATCTTCATCGAATGACAGACGGCAGATGCCTTTATCGGTCGCGGCAAGCAGCATTTTGCCCAGCGCGGTATCAACCACCGCCCAACGGATTGTTACCCCTGCCCCGCCATTTTTCCACGCGCTTGGCGTCATACCCAAATGTCCCTTTTCGATCCAGTCTAGCCGCCACATGCGCGGAACAACGCCAGGGTCCGCGCCCGCGCCAGATCGGCGCTTTCTTCATGATAGTCTTTCCGCCGGTCCGAATTGAACCCATGATTGGCGTCGTACACAAATATTTGCGCGGTGGGGTGCGCCTTGTCGATAAGTGCCTCCACACCCTCCATCGGGATGCCGTGGTCATATCTGCCGAAATGCGCGATTGTGGCGCATTTGGGAGTCTTATCGGCATATAATGTCGGCACGAGACTGCCATAATAGCAACTGGCGGCAGCAAGATCATCGCTGATACCCGCGACGGCCCAAGCTACTGAGCCACCATAGCAATAGCCCGTTATGAAAACGGGGCCTTTGTCCTTCAACGCATCAATGCAAACCTGCGCGTCATCCAGCGACTGTACAAAGGGATGAAGATCGCGCGCCAGCTCCACGGCGCGGTTATAATCGGGTCCGGTATAGTCCGCCTCAAAACCGGGATGCTCGCGATCAAAAATCGCAGGTGACAACACTTCATACCCATCTGCGGCATATTCGTCGCACAGCTCGCGAATATGGTCCGTCACGCCAAAGATTTCTTGCACCAGCACAAGGCCACCACGCCGCGCACCATCTGGCAAGGCATGGTAGACGGCAATTTCCGCGCCGTCCGACATTGTCATCCGAATCATTTCGCCCATTTGCGTCTCCTCTGATCCCGCATTTCACGTGTTTTCGATTGCCGTGCAACGCCCGTTTGCACCACCAGAACAAGTTTGTGGCCGCAACAGTATGCAATGAACTTAATTCCCAATCTTGCATCGCAGCAAAAGCCCTGCTAGGCGCGCGGCGACGCTAGAGACAGGGCAACCTTTCGGCTGGTTCAGCAAATACATCAGTTGTACATTTAAGGACTTCAACGCGTGGATAATTCCGGCGGCACAAGCGCTAATATACAAGCCAGTCTATCTGGCCGTTACGCGACGGCATTGTTCGAGTTGGCACGTGACGCCAACTCCATAAACGCCGTTGAAAAAAGCCTTACGTCGGTCGCAAAAGCCGTGAACGAATCGGCAGACCTTAAGTCACTGACCACCAACCCCGTGTTGACACGGACTGATGCTAAAAAAGCGATCGCTGCTGTTGCCAAGGCAATGAAGTTGGATGTTTTGACGACCAAGACCTTGGGCGTGCTGGCCGACAATCGCCGGCTCAGCGAAACTGCATCAGTCGCGCGGGCATTTTCGTCGCTTGCTGCAGCCCATCGCGGCGAAGTTACCGCCGAAGTTACTTCAGCGCACGCCCTGAGCGCAGCGCAGATGAAGACGCTCTCCGCAAATCTTAAGGCACGCGTCGGCAGTGACGTTGCCATCCAGACCAAAGTCGATCCATCCATTTTGGGTGGCCTGACTGTCCGCATCGGCAGCCAGATGATCGACACTTCTATTAAAACCCGTTTGAACACCCTCGCTAACGCGATGAAAGGCTAAGTAGCAACATGGATATCCGCGCCGCAGAAATTTCCAAGGTCATTAAGGACCAGATCGCCAATTTCGGCACCGAAGCTCAGGTTTCGGAAGTCGGTAGCGTTCTGTCAGTTGGTGACGGTATCGCCCGTATTCACGGCCTCGACAATGTGCAGGCTGGTGAAATGGTCGAATTCGCCAACGGCATTCAGGGCATGGCCTTGAACCTTGAAGCGGACAATGTCGGTGTCGTTATTTTCGGAACCGACAGTGAAATTCGCGAAGGTGACGTTGTAAAGCGTACCGGCACGATCGTTGACGTTCCTGTCGGCAAGGAATTGCTTGGCCGCGTTGTTGACGGCCTTGGTAACCCAATCGATGGCAAGGGCCCGCTCAAGACCACGCAGCGCAGCCGCGTTGAAGTCAAAGCGCCGGGCATCATCCCACGCCAATCGGTTTCGGAACCTGTCCAGACTGGCCTCAAGGCGCTCGACGCCCTCGTTCCTGTTGGTCGTGGCCAGCGCGAATTGATCATTGGTGACCGTCAGACCGGTAAAACCGCTGTCGCCATCGACACTTTCATCAACCAGAAGGAAGTGAACAAGGGCACGGACGAATCGAAGAAGCTTTACTGCATCTACGTCGCCGTTGGTCAGAAGCGTTCGACCGTTGCGCAAATCGTTCGCGCGTTGGAAGAACAAGGCGCGATGGAATATTCGATCGTCGTTGCTGCAACCGCTTCGGAGCCTGCACCGCTTCAGTACCTCGCGCCTTACACCGGCGTTGCGATGGGTGAATTCTTCCGCGACAACGGCATGCACGCCGTCATCGTATATGACGATTTGTCGAAGCAGGCTGTTGCCTATCGCCAGATGTCGCTTCTTCTGCGTCGTCCTCCAGGCCGTGAAGCCTATCCTGGTGACGTTTTCTATCTCCACAGCCGCTTGCTTGAGCGCGCTGCAAAGATGTCAGACGCCAATGGCGGTGGTTCGTTGACGGCATTGCCGATCATTGAAACACAGGCTGGTGACGTTTCGGCGTACATTCCAACCAACGTGATTTCGATCACTGACGGTCAGATCTTCCTTGAAACCGACCTGTTCTTCCAGGGTATCCGCCCTGCGATTAACGTTGGTCTGTCGGTTAGCCGCGTTGGTTCGGCTGCACAGACAAAGGCGATGAAGAAGGTATCGGGTTCGATTAAGCTTGAGCTTGCACAATATCGCGAAATGGCTGCGTTCGCGCAGTTCGGTTCGGATCTCGATGCGTCGACGCAAAAGCTGCTGAACCGCGGTGCGCGCCTGACCGAGCTGTTGAAGCAGAAGCAATTCTCGCCACTGCCTTTCGAAGAGCAGACCGCGTCAATCTTCGCTGGTACAAATGGTTATCTCGACGGCATCCCAGTCGCCGACGTGACCCGCTACGAAGAGGCAATGTTGGCTGACCTTCGTGCCAACCATGCTGGCATCCTGAAGACCATTCGCGACAGCCGCGACTTCAGCGACGACAGCAAGAAGGCGCTGATGGCGGCTCTCGAAAAGTTCACGAAGAATTTCGCTTAATTCACCGATCTCCGGCGAAGGCCGGGGCACGGACCACAACGATAAACTGGACCCCGGCCTGCGCCGGGGAACACGGGAACCAAGATGGCAAGTTTAAAAGCCCTCAAAATGCGGATCAACTCGGTCAAGTCGACCCAGAAGATCACCAAGGCGATGAAAATGGTCGCTGCTGCGAAACTGCGTCGGGCAACCGAAGCAGCAGAAGCATCACGCCCCTATGCCGAACGACTGGAAGCGGTCGTATCAAGCATCGCGTCGAAGGTAACGGTCGGTCCACAATCGCCAAAGCTGCTTGCTGGTTCAGGCAACAGCGATGTGCATCTGTTCGTTGTCGCCACCAGCGACAAGGGCCTTGCCGGCGCATTCAACACCAATATCGTCCGTCTTGCCCGCCGTCAGGCAGAGGCGTTGAAGGCCGAAGGCAAGACCGTCAAATTCTATACCATCGGAAAGAAAGGCCGCGATCAGCTCAGCCGGACGTTCCGTGGCGATATCATCCACAGCATTGAACCAGGCGATTTGGGCAAGCTCACTTACGCTGATGTGCAAGCATGGGGCGAAGATCTGACCGCACGGTTTGAAGCGAGCGAATTTGACGTCGCGCATCTGTTCTTCAGCAAGTTCGAAAACGTCCTTACGCAAACGCCAACGCAAATTCAGCTGATGCCCGTCGCTGTTACCGCGGGTGAAGGTGATGCCGTCGGCGTTTCTGCAACGGTTGAATATGAGCCAGATGAGGAAGAAATCCTCGCTGACTTGCTGCCGCGGAATGTTGCGGTTCAGTTGCTTCGCGCCAACCGCGAAAATGCTGCGTCCGAGCAAGGTTCGAAAATGACCGCGATGGACAACGCAACGCGCAATGCGGGCGACATGATCAACAAGCTGACTATTCAATATAACCGCACGCGTCAGGCGGCGATTACCACTGAACTTATCGAAATTATTGCTGGTGCGGAAGCACTGTAGCAACAGAGTAAACGCAGGCGCAGAAGCGCTTTAACGACATCCAAAGGCAAGGAAGAAGCAAATGGCAACCGCCCCGAAGAAGACCGCCGCTCCAAAAAAGGCCGCAGCACCCGCCGCAGCCGCTAAAAAAGCGCCTGTGAAAAAAGCTGCTGCAACCAAGGCTCCCGCTCCAAAGGCTGGTGCTGGCCAAACCGCGATTAACGTCGCCGGTGCAACGGGCCGCATTTCGCAGGTCATCGGCGCTGTTGTCGACGTAACCTTCACTGGCCAGCTGCCTGCCATTTTGTCAGCACTTGAAACCGACAATAACGGCAACCGCCTCGTCCTTGAAGTTGCACAGCATCTTGGTGAAAACACCGTTCGCACGATCGCAATGGACGCGACCGAAGGTTTGACCCGCGGTCAGCCCGTGCGTGACACCGGTGCGCAGATTTCGGTTCCAGTTGGCCCAATGACCCTTGGCCGCATCATGAACGTTATCGGTGAACCAATCGACGAGCGCGGTCCAGTTGGCGCTGCAAAGTCGAACCCAATCCACGCAGAAGCGCCTTTGTTCACCGACCAGTCGACCGAAGCTGAAATTCTCGTCACCGGTATTAAGGTTATCGACCTTCTGGCGCCTTATGCAAAGGGCGGCAAGATTGGTCTGTTCGGCGGTGCCGGCGTTGGCAAGACCGTTCTTATTCAGGAACTGATCAACAACATCGCAAAGGGCCATGGCGGCGTTTCGGTGTTTGCTGGCGTGGGTGAGCGTACCCGCGAAGGTAACGATCTGTACCATGAATTCCTCGACGCAGGCGTTATCGCCAAGGACGCCGATGGCAACCCAACCCCAGAAGGTTCGAAGGTTGCGCTGGTGTTCGGCCAGATGAACGAGCCTCCCGGTGCGCGTGCACGTGTTGCTTTGTCGGGTCTGACCATGGCGGAATATTTCCGCGATGAAGAAGGCCAGGACGTTCTGTTCTTCGTCGACAACATCTTCCGCTTCACGCAAGCCGGTTCCGAAGTGTCCGCACTTCTTGGCCGTATTCCTTCGGCAGTGGGCTATCAGCCAACTTTGGCAACCGACATGGGCCAGTTACAAGAGCGTATTACGTCGACAACCAAGGGTTCGATTACCTCGGTTCAGGCCATTTACGTTCCTGCAGATGACTTGACCGACCCTGCACCAGCAACGTCGTTCGCTCACTTGGATGCAACGACCACGTTGAACCGTGCAATTTCCGAATTGGGTATCTACCCAGCCGTTGACCCGCTTGACTCGGTCAGCCGCGTTTTGACACCAGCCGTTGTTGGCCAAGAGCATTATGACACGGCACGCCGCGTTCAGGAAACGCTGCAGAAATACAAGTCGCTTCAGGACATCATCGCGATTTTGGGCATGGACGAATTGTCGGAAGACGACAAATTGACTGTTACCCGCGCGCGTAAGATCCAGCGTTTCTTGTCGCAGCCTTTCCACGTTGCTGAAGTCTTCACCGGCATTTCCGGTAAGTTCGTTCAGGTCGAAGACACGGTTAAGTCGTTCAAGGCAGTCGTCGATGGCGAATATGACCATCTTCCAGAAGCAGCCTTCTACATGGTTGGCGGCATCGAAGATGCAGTTGCCAAGGCAGCCAAGCTTGCGGCGGAGGCGGCGTAAGCCATTATGGCACTTCGTTTCGAACTCGTAACACCTGAAAAGCTCTACCGCTCGGACGACGTCTATATGGTCGTCGTTCCGGGTAGTGAGGGCGATTTTGGTGTACTTGAGGGCCACAGCCCAATGATGAGCACGCTGCGTAACGATGCCGCGCTTGAGATTTACGCGACGCAGGGTGCAACACCCGAGCGCCTCATCATCGCTGGTGGCTTTGCAGAAGTGAATGAGAACGGCCTGACCGTTCTGGCGGAGCGCGTCGAGGCTTAAGCCTCACGCGTTACGTCTCAGGGCGCTTCGTCGCCCCAGATGCGCGCCGTTTCAATATAACCATAGCGCCCTTCGGTTTCGAAGCGGCAATAACCTTTTTCACATTCTTCGATAAGCCCGACCACACCGGGCTCCACGCGCCATGATATATGCGCGTTGGCCTCGGGCGCATCACGCAATGCGCCAATATCCTTACCGATTACGATCGCAGCCCGTTTGGGGCTCAACAAGCGGACATGAAGCCACCCTTGCTCACCATCGGGGTCTTGAACCTTGCGCCATACGCTGTGCACCGCCACGACCTTCACGGGCAGGTTTTCGCGTTTATACACCCATGTAACGGGGAATTCAGTGCTTGGGCCCGTACGCATGCGCGCCTCTGGCTTCGAAATTGAGGCCCAATAAGGCGGCTTTTGTTGGGCCTGCCCGGCGGCAGACGCAGCACCAAAAAGCACAAGCGCCAATGCACCGCAACGCACGATCGAATTGTGTTGATTAACCATAATTTTTACCACCAGCTTCATTCTATACCGTAAGCGCGGCGCGCAGCGCAACCATCCTGTCTTGACCTTCTGATATATTCGGCTTTAGTCACTGCCATGCCCGAACTTAGCCGCATTGAACGTCCATCTGTCCGCGTCACCCGCACGCTTCTTCCTGCTGTTGAAAAGCGCATGGCGGAACTGTTCGATACCCGGTTTAATGCTGATGACACCCCCCTCACCCGCGACGCGCTTGTCGCCGCCATGGCGGACTGCGACGTGCTCGTGCCGACTGTCACGGACTCCATCGATGCCAGCATCATCGCCGCTGCCCCGCCGCGCCTGAAACTGATTGCGAGCTATGGCGCTGGCGTTAATCACATCGATCTGGCCGCAGCAAAGGCCAAGGGCATCATGGTGACGAACACGCCCGGCGTGTTTACGGACGACACCGCTGACCTGACGATGGCGCTCATTCTGAACGTGCCCCGCCGGCTTGGCGAAGGACATCGTGCCATGCGCAATGGTGAATGGAGCGGCTGGAGCCCCACCGGCATGCTGGGTCACCGCATTGGTGGCAAGACGCTTGGCATCATCGGTCTTGGCCGAATTGGAGAGGCCGTGGCCATGCGCGCCAAGGCATTTGGCATGAATATCATTTACAACAAACGCAGCCGTTTGCCCGCCAGCGTTGAGGATGAACTGGGCGTCACGTTCGAACCCGACATCGACCGGCTGGTGGCCCGTTCGGACATCATCACGCTGCACTGCCCGCTAACGACAGACACAGATAAAATCATCAACGCCGAACGCATCGCGCACATGAAACCCAACGCATATGTCATCAACAGCTCACGCGGTGAATTGATCGATGAAGACGCCTTGATCGAGGCGCTGCAAAGTGGTCGTATCGCGGGCGCTGGGCTTGATGTGTACACGCATGAACCTGCCGTTGACTCGCGGTTCCTCAGCATAGCCAACGCAGTGCTACTTCCGCATTTGGGCAGTGCCACAGTCGAGGGACGCGAAGCATCGGGCGAGCGCGTGATTACAAATATCCGCGTATGGGCCGACGGCCACCGACCGCCCGATCAGGTGCTTGAGGGCTGGCAATAAGCAATTTTCTTTCGATTGCGGTAAGTTAGCCGTAATTTTGTGCCTTGAGGCTTTGTTACGCCGCGCCTAGAGACGTGGCAAATAAGCGGGCGGGAAAAATTATGATCCAGAAATTTGTGCAGTCAGCGCTGGTTTTAAGCGCAGCCATGTCAGCGCCAGCGATGGCACAGACCGGCATGGTCGCTATCCCTGAAACCAATAGCGGCGATAGTGCGTGGATTTTGACCGCATCGGCACTCGTGCTGATGATGACGCTTCCTGGCCTTGCGCTTTTTTACGGCGGATTGGTCCGCGCCAAAAACTTCTTATCGGTCCTCGTTCAATGCGGCGCAATTGCCGCTATCGCTTCGGTGATCTGGATTGTGGTTGGCTACAGCCTTGCATTTTCAGTCAACGGCAACGGCTTCATTGGCTCGCTTGAAAATGTCATGTTCAATGGCTTGCTCGATTCTGTCCGTGAGGGGCAGACGACGGGCGAGCTTGCCTTTGCGCTTTTCCAGATGACATTTGCGATCATCACCCCTGCCCTGATCGTCGGCGCATGGGTCGAACGCGCCCGCTTTGGCTGGGTGGTGGCGTTCAGCGCCTTATGGTCGCTGTTGATTTATGTCCCCGTGACCCGCTGGGTTTGGGGCAGCGGCTTTCTGGCCGACCAGGGCGTCATCGATTTCGCAGGTGGCATTGTTGTGCACACCACAGCTGGTATTTCAGCGCTTGTTGTCGCGTTGATGCTTGGAAAGCGCATTGGCTTTCCCAGAACGCTTATGCTCCCGCATAGCCCCGCGCTCACAGTAGCCGGTGCAGGCCTCCTCTGGGTGGGCTGGTTTGGCTTCAACGGTGGCTCGGCTTTGGCGGCAAATGACGCGGCCGCCAGCGCCATTATCAACACCCATGTCGGGGCTTCAGTGGCAGCGATTGTCTGGTTGATGATTGAACGTATTAAGGTCGGCAAGGCCACCGCAGTCGGCTTTGCAACCGGCGCAGTCGCTGGACTTGCGACGATCACACCGGCAGCAGGGGTGATTGGCCCCGGCGGCGCGATTATTCTCGGCATATTGGCCGGCGTCGTCTGCTTCTGGTTTGTGGGCCTTGTCAAAGGCACGCTAAAAATCGATGACTCGCTCGACGTTTTTGCGGTGCATGGTATCGGCGGAATTCTTGGTTCCGTCCTGCTTGCGGTCTTTGCAAGCGAAGCGCTTGGCGGCGCTGGCTATGCCGAAGGTGCGGGAATGGCATCGCAATTGTGGGTTCAGGTGAAAGCCGTGGCCATCGTCGGCGCCTATTCCGCCGTGGTGACACTCATCATCGGCTATCTGGTTTCGATGGTTGTGCCGATGCGTGTCAGCGAAGATCAGGAGCGTGATGGGCTTGATATTTCAAGCCATGGCGAACGCGCTTGGGATTTGGATTAAGCCGCCCCTGACTTGGCCTAACCCGTCAGCGCATAGGAGCTGCTCGGCTAAGGCAACGTAATATTATATAGCCCTTGGTCGCAACGCTACGCGACCAAGGGCAGTTTCTTGTAAATGTAAACTTAGGGTCAATCGCCCGTCAGGATGCGGTCCATCAATTGCTGCACAGTCGGGACGAAACCGTTCGAATAAAACGGATCCTTACCGAACAGATAAGCGCTGTGCCCTGCGAACATCAGGTTTTCATCGATGGGCGCGCCGTGCGCAATGTTCTGCAATGCCTTTTGAATGCAGAAGCTACGCGGATCGGCGAGGCGGCCAGTCGAATTATTGTCATGGTCCTTCCACGACGAAAATCCGCAATGCGACAGACAGCCCATGCAATCCTTCTGATCCTTGCGAATGACTTCGCCCGACGGCGGCGTCACAAAGACCAACGTGTTGTCGGGTGTCTTCAAAGCGACCGTAAACCCGCGTGCATCCCATTCGCGGGCCTTCATCAGGTCCGCAGGCTTCACCCAGAAATTCTTGCCCTTCACGCCGACATCCAGCTGCGCGGTGTGTTCCGCATCGGCGGCCTGCACATAGGCAATCTGACGTTCTGAACGAGCCTGCAACTCAAGCAGGAACGGATTGATGACCGCGCTTGAATAGAAACCTGTTGGCGAAAACTGATGCAACAGCACGCCGTCTTCCGGAATTTTCGTCAGCGCGTCTTTCCAACCCTGTGGAATGGGGCTTTCCTGCGTGAGCAATGGCCGCGTACCCAGCTGAAATGCGATTTGCCCCAGCTCTGGATTATCAATCCAGTTGTTCCAGTCGCGCAAAAACCACACGCCGCCCGCCATGACGATGGGTACGTCATCCGAAATGCCTTCGGCGCGCATGATATCGCGCAGCGCCTTTACTCGCGGATAGGGGTCTTCGGGGCTGCGTGGATCTTCCGCGTTGGAAAGGCCGTTATGGCCACCGGCCAACCAAGGATCTTCATAAACTACTGCACCCAACCATTCGGGCACCTTGTGATAGGCGCGTTTCCACAATGCACGGAATGCACGTGCGGAGCTGACGATAGGCAGATAATATACGCCATATTGCGCCGCAATTTCGGAAAGCTTGTAAGGCATGCCCGCGCCACATGTGACGCCGGTAACCATACCCTTGGTCGCTTCCAATATGCCGTGCAAAATGCGCTGCGATCCGCCCATTTCCCAAAGCACGTTTATATTGATGGCGCCTTTGCCATTGGCCATTTCATGCGCCAGGCGAACCTGCGCAATGCCGCCACGGATACCGTATTCCACCAGCTCTTCATGGCGTTCCGCGCGTGTTTTCCCGTGAAAAACCTGCGGGATCATCTCGCCATTTTCATCATAGCTGTCGGCATTAACCGCCGACACCGTGCCAATGCCACCGGCGGCAGCCCATGCGCCAGAACTTGCGTGATTGGTCGCGGCAACGCCCTTGCCACCTTCGACCAAAGGCCAAACTTCGCGGCCACCATAGATAATGGGTTTCAGACCCTTGAACACAACCACAACCCCTAAATATTTATCTCAAAAGCGCCGTTCAGCGCGCTTCCCTGATGGCGCGCTATCGCAATTATCTAGCTTTGTCGCGCAAAATCGGCACGTTTCATGGCGGAACCATATAGCTGCCGATAACGTGCAAACATTGTCTCTTCATCATATAGTGCACAGGCCAGATTGCGGTTGGCACTGCCGAGTTTTTCCCGAAGTCCGGCATCATTTGCCAACTCGCTAATGGCTTGCGCCAAAGATGCCTCGTCGGTGCGCGGGAAGATGAACGGACGGTTTTCGCGTGCGACGATATTTTTTACGTCGCCAACGTCGGTAGATACCACCGGAAGGGCGCTGGTCATCGCCTCTAATAGTGAGATCGGATATTGCTCGCTATCCGACGACAAAGCAAAAATATCGAACAGGCGAATATAGCGCGCCGGGTCACGTAAGAAACCGGGCATCATCACACGGTCTGCGATACCAAGGCGTTCGGCCTCCGCCATGATGGCATCACGCTCCGGCCCGTCACCCACAATCGCGAGCCGGACATTTGGCCCGGCGGCTGCAACCGCACGCACAAGCCGCGGAAGATTTTTGCTCGTGCGCAGCCCTGCGATCGTGCCGACCACAATCTCTCCATTGCGTTTCTGAAAGCCCGGAAAAGATCCGCGCTGCGGTCGGCGATTGAAATGGTCGGTATCGATGCCATTTGGGAAACGACGAATCTTGTCCAGCGGCTGATGCCATATGGTTCGGGCGATATGCTCAAGCGTTTTTGAAGGAACGACCAGCGCATTCGAACGCTGCAACGCAATTGTGCGAAACCAGTTCCGCCGCTTTTTCAGCCGGTCGACTTCGTCATCGTTGAACCCGTCCTCATGGTGGATCAATGGCGGCAAGTTCATTCTGCGCGTGAACAAGGTATGCGCCATCACCCCATCCATCGCGCCCCAATTATACGTCAAAACGAGATGGAATTTTTTCATATATTGGGCGAGCTGACGATAGCGGCCAATGGCGGGCATCCCTTTCAGCGACGGCGCCGCATCTTTCGGGAAGTTAACTTTTACCCGCCGGTCAATCGCCTCGGCCGCGCCAAAGGCATCATCAACCGCCGTCAAAACGGTATGTTCGGCCTGATCGCCAAAATGGTTCATAAGACGAACCGTGCGCGATTGCTGACCGCCAAGGTTAAAGCTGCTGTGCAAATGGAGGATGCGGACCGCCGCCATACTTGCCTTTCCTTCTCGCACCGCCCAGATGCTTTGAATGATTATCGAACCTATGCACTCTCCCTACCGCCCTGATCCACAAATCGCCAGTCTGGGCGAAAAAATTGGTGACCCCGTGCGCGCGGCAAATTTTCCCGAAACAAAACTGCGTTTTCGCAACGACCGGTGGGCGGCAACTGTTGGGCTGGATGGATATGACGACGCGGCGTGGGTCCGCCATTTCGGGCGCTTTGAACCGCTTCCCGATAACATGCCCGAACCTTTGGCGCTTAGGTATCACGGGCATCAGTTCCGTGTGTACAATCCCGATATTGGCGATGGACGGGGATTTCTGTTCGCGCAGCTGCGTGACGGCCATGACCGGTTGCTTGACCTTGGGACCAAAGGTTCGGGCACCACGCCGTACAGCCGGCGCGGCGACGGAAGGCTGACCCTGAAAGGTGGTGTGCGTGAGATATTGGCCACCGAAATGCTCGAAGCGCTTGGGGTCAACACCTCCAAAACATTCTCGCTAATTGAAACCGGCGAAGAATTGATCCGCGGGGATGAGCCCTCGCCCACCAGATCCGCCGTCATGGTGCGGCTCAGCCATAGCCATATACGTTTCGGGACGTTCCAACGCATCGCGGCGGAGGGCAATGAGGCGCTGATGCACAAGCTCATCCATTATTGCCTCGAGCATCTTTACTGCGTCGAAGTGTCCGAGAACCCTGCGGCTCAGTTGCTGGAGTTAGCGGTTGATCGCGTGGCCGACCTTGCCGGTTCATACATGGTCGCAGGCTTCGTCCACGGCGTGCTCAACACCGACAATATCAACATCACGGGCGAGAGCTTTGACTATGGCCCGTGGCGCTTCACCGAAAAATGGGACCCAAGCTTTACCGCAGCCTATTTCGACCAATCCGGACTTTATGCGTTCGGGCGGCAAGCCGAGGCATTGCATTGGAACCTTGGCCAACTCGCGGTTGCGCTGCGATTGGTGTCGGACGCACCGCCGCTGATTGCCGCACTAGAACGGTTTCCCGACCTGTATCAACAATCGGTCATTCGCCGATTTTTATGGCGACTGGGCGTTGTGTCGAAGGGCGCAGAGGAGGATAAGCGCCTGGTCGAAGCCGCCGAACGCGCGATGGTCCGCGATCAAATCCCCATCGCCGCATTTTTCCACGGCTACCGAGGCGGAAGGACGGGCGCATTCGCATCCAACGGGGCAGACCAAGCCGCATTTGAAGACATCTTGCGCGGTTATGCGCCGGTCCACGCGTCCGACGATTATTGGGCAAGCAACCCCGTCTGCGCAATGTTGATCGATGAGGTCGAGATGATTTGGGACGCCATTGCCCGAAAGGATGACTGGCAGCCTTTATACCAAAAACTGGCGCATATTCAGGACTTGGGGCAAGCTTTGAAGCATGAAGGCTGAACATTGAAAAAGTCTGCGGACCTGATTGCGCGAAACGGGTAAGCTGCGGCGGTAAGTGAACATACCGCTTAAAAATTGGCACCGATAAAGTTCTTCTAACCCATGGCCAACTAATCCTGTTTTGAAGCTTGGACGGTGGCCGTCCATTTTGGCGTCATGGAAAAAGCACGAGTCTATTTGGTGGGCGCTGGCCCCGGTGACCCCGACCTGCTGACGGTTAAAGCTGCACGGCTGATCGCGTCGGCAGACGTCGTTGTGCATGACGGCCTTGTCGACGCCGCGATTATGGCGCTGATTAGCCCGTCCGCACGCCTGATTTCAGTCGCAAAAAGCCGGTCGCGCCATTCCGTACCGCAGGACGGGATTAACGACATTCTGGTGCGTGAGGCGCAGGTTGGCCGGGTGGTTGTCCGGTTAAAGGGTGGCGATCCGTTCATTTTTGGACGCGGTGGCGAAGAAGCCGAAGCCTGCCGTGATGCCGGAATAGATGTTGAGGTTGTACCCGGCATCTCTGCGGCCATGGGCGGCGCTGCGTCCACTATGCTGCCACTCACCCACCGCGATGCCTCCAGCGCCGTTACATTCGTTGCTGGCCAGTGCAAGGGCCTGACCGACCAGAATTGGGCTGGCCTTGCCGGTAAAGGTCGCACCCTCGTCATTTACATGGGCGTTGCGACCGCTGCGGATATTACCGAAAAGCTGATTTCCGATGGCTTGTCGCCCGATACGCCCGTTGCGGTGCTCGAACGCGCGACGCGGCCCGATGCGCGCGCGATGCAGACGATCCTCACCGATTTGGGCGACATGATTAAACGTGAAGGCGTCCAATCGCCTGCGATCATCGTTGTCGGCGACGTTGTCCTCAAATCCGAAGCCAAAAACCGGCTCAAACATTTTGCCAAACAGGCGGAGAAAATTGCGTGAAGTTACTTACTGGAAATGAATTGGGATCAGGCGCTGTAACCTGGTGGACCGGCAGCGGCTGGTCGCTCCATGTTGAAGATGCGGTTGATGTCGGTGAGCATGGCGAAGCCGTGCTGCATGCCGAGGAAGGCGCACGCCGTGTGAACGCACCGTACATCATCGACGCGGTTGCAACACCCCAAGGGCCACGCCCCGCGCATATCAAGGACAGGGTCCGTGCGCTTGGGCCAACGGTGCGGCCAGACCTTACATTAAAACCCGCTGACCCAGCGGCAGGCGACTGGATAATCTGATATGTATAAATATGACCATTTCGACCAATCGATCGTCGATGCGCGCGTTGCTGAATTTCGCGATCAGGTAAACCGGCGTATCGCGGGTGAGATTACGGAAGACCAGTTCAAGCCATTGCGGCTGATGAACGGTCTGTATCTGCAGTTGCACGCCTATATGCTGCGCGTTGCCATTCCATACGGCACACTCGACAGCCGCCAGATGCGGATGCTCGCGCACATCGCGCGCAAATATGACCGCGATTACGGCCATTTCACCACGCGCCAGAATATCCAATATAACTGGATCAAGCTTGAGGAATGCGCGGATCTGTTGGAAGAGCTGGCGACGGTTGAAATGCATGCCATTCAAACCAGCGGCAATTGCATTCGCAACATTTCGTCAGACCAATATGCAGGGGCGGCGGCTGATGAAGTGGCTGATCCGCGTCCTTGGGCGGAATTGCTGCGCCAGTGGTCAACATTCCACCCTGAATTCAGCTATCTGCCGCGCAAGTTCAAGATTGCGGTCATCGCATCCCCCGAAGATCGTGCCGCCATGCGCTTGCATGACATCGGGCTAGAGCTTGTCCGTCAAAACGGCGAATTGGGTGCGCGCGTGTTCGTAGGTGGCGGCATGGGCCGTACGCCAATGATTGCGCCAGAGATCAATCCGTTCGTCAAAGCCAACGACCTGCTCAGCTACATCGAAGCCTGCTTGCGGGTGTACAATCGCTTTGGCCGCCGCGACAATATCTACAAGGCGCGTATCAAGATACTCGTCCACGAAATTGGTGCAGACGAATATCGCCGTCAGGTTGCGGAAGAATTCGCCCATGTCAAAACGCTGGGCATCGATCCGCCATTGGCAGAGCTGGAACGCATCAGCGCCTTCTTTGCACCGCCTGCATTTGATGCGGCCGACGTAGAACCCGATCGCAGCGACCCCGATTTCGCGGTTTGGCTCGATCAGAATGTGAAGCCACACAAACAAGCGGGTTACGCCATCGTCAACATCAGCCTGAAGCCGATTGGCGGTATTCCGGGCGATGCAACATCTGCGCAAATCGATGTGATGGCTGACCTCGCCGAGCAATATGGCTTTGACGAATTACGCGTCACCCATGCGCAGAACATCGTCCTGCCACATGTGGCCAAGCGAGATCTGCACGCTGTGTGGCAAGCACTGCGCGAAGCTGATCTAGCGGACGCCAATCTTGACCTGATCAGCGATATCATCGCCTGCCCCGGTCTCGATTATTGCAGCTTGGCCAACGCCCGTTCGATCCCCGTCGCGCAGAAAATTGCGACGCGCTTTGCCGACATGGACCGGCAACGTGACTTGGGCGAACTGAAGCTTAAAATCTCCGGCTGCATCAATGCCTGCGGACATCACCATGCGGGTCATATCGGCATATTGGGTGTCGACCGGAAGGGTGTGGAAAATTACCAGCTGACCTTTGGCGGCTCTGGCGCGGAAGACGTTAGCATCGGGAAAATCATTGGCCCCGGCTTTGATGAAGACGGCGTTGTCGACGCGGTCGAGAAAGCCACGGAAGTCTACAAGACGCTGCGTGAAGGCGATGAGCGTTTCATCGACACATATCGCCGTGTCGGGCTCGAACCATTTAAGGAGGCGATCTATGGTTGAGTTTCGCTATCGCACGGATGAAGTCACCGAACAGCCATCGGTTACGCTCGATGCGTTTTTGGATCAGTCCAACGCCACCGCCGTCCGGCTTGAGCCCGATGATGATGCACGCGCACTGATCCCGTTTCTGGATCGGCTGACGCTTATCGAAGTTGCCTTCCCGAAATATCGCGACGGGCGCGGCTACAGTTCCGCGCGCATCTTGCGTGAAGCTGGTTACACCGGCGAACTGCGCGCGCAGGGCGATGTTTTGGTCGACCAAATTGCGTTCATGCGGCGCTGTGGCTTTGACAGCTTTGCACCCGAAGCGTCGTTAAATCCCGAAGCCGTCGCGCGCGCGCTTTCAACCTATGACCAATTTTACCAAAAGGCCGCGGACGCGGCGGTTCCCGTTTGGAAGTTACGGCATGGGTGAACAGGTTCGCATCGCCGACCGTATCAACACCGCACCACGTTACACAGAGGCGGACGCCGTTCGCCTGAACAACATGTTCCGTGGGCGCGATACCGTCGAGATGCTGACCGTCTTGCTGCGTGAAAATATGTTGGGTGATGCGGCGATAGTCTCAAGCTTCGGCGCAGAGAGCGCCGTTTTGCTGCATTTAATTGCCAGCATTGACCCCGCCACGCCTATATTGTTCCTCGACACCGGGAAGCATTTTCCCGAGACGATTACCTATCGCGAAGAACTGCGAAATATCATCGGCCTATTGGACCTGCGCATCATCGCGCCCGACCCTGCGCATCTGGCGCAAAAGGATGGAACGGGCCTGCGCTGGTCTTATGACCCCGATGGCTGCTGCGAAATCCGCAAAGTCCTTCCGCTGAAGGCTGCGCTTGCAGGCTTTGATGCCCAGTTTACGGGCCGAAAAGCCTTTCAGTCGGCAACCCGCAAGGCGCTGCCGCGTTTTGAAACCGAGGAAGGCCGCTTGAAGGTCAACCCGCTTGCAGATTGGGACAAGGCCAGGATCGAAGCCTATATGGCCGAGCACGCACTGCCTGTGCACCCTCTGGTCGCGCAGGGCTATCCGTCGATTGGCTGCTCACCCTGCACTACCAAGGTTGCGGCGGGCGAAGACCCGCGCTCGGGTCGCTGGAAGGGCTGGGACAAGGTTGAGTGCGGCATTCATACGGCCGTTACGCCGCTGGATGACAGCGCAAACGACCCGATCTTTTAACCGGCGCGCGCATTTAATCCTTCTGGAAAAAATAAGCCTGAATGTCCGCTGCAATACGCGCGGGACGAAGAGACACGGCGTCGATGCAACACCAGCTTGATTTGACCTCAGCCAACACGTCTTCACCGCGCTTGATGACCGTTTCATAAAACGACCGGGCACCCTGCACCTTTTCAAGAACCACGGACGCGATGACGTCGTCGTCCAAAAATGCTGGTTTGCGGTAAGTAATCTCATGCTTCAACGCGACCCACAGATATTTCGCGGCTGCCTCAGGCGGGGCAAGCTTGTTCCAATGCGCGAGCACCGCATCCTGCACCCAATTCAAATAGCGTGCGTTATTCACGTGCCCCATGAAGTCGATGTCTGAAGGCAGTACGCCTATATGATGAAGATGCAGGTGAGCGGTTGTCATAAGGCTTTCATCATAAACGTTAAGAGAGGGCGCTACAACCCTATTGCGGCAAAACCATGAATATATGCTGGCTATTACGGACAATGCGAAAAATTTTAAATTTCTGCGAACACCGCTTGGTTCTGACATGAACGTGCAACACCCGTTCCGCGATCCCACATGACGCATATGGACCGCTCGAAACGAAAAAGCTGGAGCGATTTGCCTGCCTATCGCTGGTCGATGGTCATTTTGGGTTGGGCACTGATCATTGCGGCGCCACTTGTCAGCTGGCTTCCAGGTCCAGGCGGTCTGGCGCAGTTTATCATCGGGCTTGGCGTGGTTCTCAAACATTCGCTTTGGGCCAAGAAGCGATATTCGCGGCTCTCAAAGATCCATCCGGAATATGCACGTTGGGCCAATTGGGCACTGCGGCGCAACAAGGTCAAAGGCCGCCCGCCCTTTCCCGACGTCAAACGCGATATCCTGTACCTGTTCCGCCGCGACGACGTCGACATGAAAATGCCCTGACCTGTGTTGACTTTTAGCCTTTCGGACCGTATCGGCCACTGCAACAGAAGCGGTCGCTGCGCAGATTCGGCGGCCCTTTTCATTTCAAGACGCAAAAAATTTAAGGATTACAGTCATGAAGCGCACTTTTCAGCCGAGCAATCTCGTGCGTGCCCGTCGCCACGGTTTTCGTCTCCGTATGTCAACCGCCGCTGGCCGCAACATCCTGAACGCACGTCGCGCACGCGGCCGCAAGAAACTGTCGGCTTAATCCCCGAGCAGGCGGACCGCGACATGCGCGGTTACAGCGTTATCAAAAAAAGGTCAGACTTTCTGGCTGCCAACCGGGGGAAGCGATATGCAACTCCCGGTTTTGTTTTGCTGGTTCGCGACAGACAGGACGACAGCCCTGCAATCCGGCTGGGCATCACCATCACCAAAAAAGTTGGTAACGCCGTTATCCGCAACCGCATGCGCCGCCGCTTTCGCGCGCTCGCGCAGGAAATGCTCGCCGATAAGGGCAAGGCAGGCGCGGATCATATTCTAATCGGTCGCGACAGCGGCATCGAACGCGATTTCGACGCCTTGCGGGCGGATATGGTCAAGGCGTTGGGGAAGCTGTGCGCATGATCGCAAAGCTGCTCATCTTATGCGCACGCGCTTGGCAAATCGGGCCGTCGCGTATTTTGCCGCCGACCTGCCGGTACAGCCCCAGCTGCTCGGCCTATGCAATAACGGCACTTCAAAAGCACGGCGCAATTAAGGGTGGCTGGCTGGCCATCAAACGGCTATTGCGCTGCCAACCTTGGGGTGGGCATGGTTATGATCCAGTGCCATGACGCCCATTTGATTGAATGACGGGGACTTACACGTGGACGATAAACGCAACCTGATTTTTGCAGTCTTGCTGACAGGCCTTATCCTTTTCGGATGGCCTTATGTCGCCAGCTATTTCTTTCCAACCCCCGCCCCTGTGACCAGCAGCGCCACGACCGCAGCCAGCCCAGCTGGCGCGGCAACGTCGGATGTACAAGTCGAGGCAGCGCCTGCAAAAGCACAGGCCATTCCGCTGAGCAGCGCGCTTCAGTCAACAGCCCGCATCTTGGTGGAAACACCAAAGTTGAAGGGCTCGGTCAATCTTGAAGGCGCAAAAATTGACGACCTGTTGTTGCTCACCCACCGCACCGCACTCGCCAAAGATTCGGCGCCAGTGCGCCTGTTCGCGCCATCGGGTACAAAAGATGCCTATTTTGCGCGCTTTGGTTGGGCTGGCACTGGCGTAACGGTTCCTGATGATAAAACCGTCTGGACGCCAAGCGGTAACAAGTTGACGCCAACAACGCCCGTCACATTAAGCTGGACCAACACCCTTAATCAGAAGTTTGATATCGCGCTGTCGATTGACGAAAACTATATGATTACCGCAAAGCAGACCTTCACCAATGGCGGCACTACCCCAGTTGAGATCGCAAATTTTGCGTTGCTGAGCCGCACCGGGAAACCTGCCGACGCGACATCTGGCGGATCCATATTCACGCATATCCACATCGGCCCAATGGGCGTTTTTGACGAAAAGCCCAATTATGATTGGGGCTATGTCGACGTCGAGGAAAACAAAGGCGAAACATCCTTCACCAGCACGGGCGGATGGCTTGGCTTCACCGACAAATATTGGCTCGGCGCGCTTATCCCTGACCAAAAAACACCCGTATCGGCCAAGTTCCGTGCCAGCGGCGATGTTTATCAGGCGCAAGTCATTCCAACACGCTATACCAGCGTCGCGCCAGGCGCGTCTCTTAACAGCGGCTCGCGTCTGTTCGCCGGTGCCAAAGAAATGGCCGTTCTTGACGCCTATGCAAAGAAGCTTGGCATTCCCTATCTCGATTATGCCATCGATTGGGGCTGGTTTTGGTTCATCGCCATTCCATTCTTCTGGATCTTGCATTGGCTGTTCGGCTTTTTCGGAAACTTTGGTTTGGCCATTATTGGCCTGACGAT